>NZ_WQQB01000029.1:0-10406 GCF_018785565.1 Blautia sp. MCC283
GAGAAGCCTGATTTTCAGGCTTGCCACCCTTGCATATCATAGAAGAATCTTATTTACAGACTTTTTCTCACAGTCTCAGACGTCCATTACACTATCGGAAAATCAGCAAGGAAGTTTCATAGTAACCTTTGCGCCGCCGGTTTCTTTTGAATTTTCTAAAATAAGCTGACCATTATGTTGTTCCATAATCGAATTTGTAATATATAGACCCATACCAAAGTGTAACTTTGAATTGCGGCTTTGATCGCCCATATAGAACCGTTCCTGTGCGTGGCATAATGCCTCTTTAGAAAACCCCGTTCCCTCGTCTGTGACTGAAATTTCCACGAAACCGTTGTTACTCTGAACATCCACATAAAGCGTTCCGCCTTGCGGGGAGTAGTCCAGCCCATTACTGATAACATTCATAATAGCACGTTCTATCAGCACCCTATCAAATTTCAGCATTTGAGGGAGTGAAACAGTATTCATTTGCAGCCGGATTTCTTTTGTCCGGCATAGTGATTCCATATAACCGAACAAGTGCTGCATGAACGCTGGCAAGTCTATACTTTCAATATGGAGCTGATAACCAACCGCCGCCCGTGATATATCAATCAGGGTTTGAATATATGACTGCATCTGGCCGGAGCTTTCCACGATGTAACCAGCGTATAATCGTTGCTCATCATCAAGATTTGTTTCTGTGAGTAAATCAGCATTTCCTTGAATAACCGTCAGAGGCGTTTTCAAATCATGGGCAAGCGCGGCGATTTGCTCTTTCTGTGTCTGTTCGGTTTTCCATTGCCGTTCTAACGAAATTTTCAGATTATCTTTCATATCTGAAAAAGATGCAAGGACATCTTCAAACTCTTTGATTTTGGCGTGTCCTACTTCAAAATCAAGGTTTTGCTTTGAAACCTCCGCAGTTGCTTCAAAAAGCGGGGCCAGTTGTGTACGCAGGTTCTTAGCAAATCTGGCGGTCAGTATGATAATGACCAGCAGCGAATTTACAGCCATCAGGATAAACACAAGCGTGTCAGGAGATGGAAAATATTCCGGTAGCCATGACACTGTAAATTGAGAACCAATATAATACCTTAAAACGCAAAATTCGTTTTCCCGGACAACAAGTGCAAACTGCCTCCCCGTAGCATATTCAATATATTCTCCCTTTGCGTACAGCAGGGCAATTTCTTTTTCATCATCGTCCATATTGCTGTAAAGCTCATTAAAGTTCTTGTCCAGAATTAAGTAGCCGCATCCCTGTGGAATCACAACCTTTGTAATATCCGGGGCAATCGTCAGCGTTGGAATGATCTCTTTTACCTGCAATTCACTTAGATTTGCTCTTGTAGCTAATCCAGCATTTACAGCAAGTACCTCCAAACCAAAAGGGACAATAATTGCCGCTACCAGCATGACAATGAGGGAGATAGCAAACTGGCGAAACAATATTTTCAATGTAGGTTTCTTTTTCACTCCCATTTATATCCTATCCCCCATACGGTGCTGATCGGACTTATTTTGAAATGCTCCAATTTCGCACGAATATTTTTTATATGCGTTGAGATCGTAGAGTTATCGCCTATTCCATCAAACCCGAAAACGGCTTCATAGATTTGTTCTTTTGTAAAAACCTGTCCCCGGTTTTTCGCAAGGTATTCACAGATTGAATACTCGCTTTTGGTAAGGGGAACCGGCTGTTCTGAAACATACAGTACCTTTGCGGAAAGGTCAAATCTTATATCAGGCTCAAATGAAAGTGTGCTGTGATGCTCCCTTTTTTCTCTGCGTAAATGTGCCGCGACACGGGCGCGAAGCTCCTGAATACGAAAAGGTTTCGTAATATAATCATCCGCACCGATGCCCAATCCAAACAATATATCTTCCTCTAATGTCTTTGCGGTCAGAAAGAGAATCGGGCAGTCTACCATATTCCTGATCTGTTTGCAAAACTCAAACCCGTCTGTGCCAGGCATCATCACATCCAAAAGAATGAGGTCATAGAAATGCAGCTTTTTGATGTCTACATCATCCGCATTTTGACAGACTGTTATCAAATATCCATCTTTCCCCAAACTGTTCTTAATCAATTCCAAGATAGAAACTTCATCGTCAACTACAAGTAAGTGGGTCAAAAAATCACCTCCCGCCCCATTATACCACATTGTCGAGGTTACTCATCATTATTTTTAATGTCAGCTTTCCGATATTCATTGTTGATATTTACAGCTACGGCATTGCTTATATCCACATCCACAATACTGTAAACGTAGCCGAAACTGAAATCTTCCCCCGCCACATTTTTGAAGCGTTTCGATACCTGCCCGATTTCTTCTTGCAGTTCTGACATTTCAAGACATTCATCCGTTATGGTATATGTCAGGCCGTTATATGAAATTTCATCATAGTTTGCGGCGTTCAGCTCATAATACGGCAGAGATTCATTTAACGCCTTATTTTTATCGGCGGTATCGCGGAGCGCACCGCAGGCCGATAAGCATATAAGACTTACAAGCACAATTACCACGGCAAACAGGCACTTTTTATTCACTGTTTTTACCTCCCTCCCAACCATGAAACCAAACCAAACTGGCAATCAGCAGACAAACAGTGCAGCATACAGAAATAATCATACCGCTGAAAAAATCGGTTTTTACCTGTGCATACAGTTGGGGGCTATCCCATGCAAGCACAGTGTAATCCATAGCACGAACGCCCCAGGCCCAGGGAATATATTTCCATGTAGCGTCACCAAGCCCTGTTATCATAAGGGCAGCTATTAAACTCCCTGCAATTCCCAATCCCATAGATGCACCTTTTCCGAAGCTCATTCCCACAAACAAATGAATCAGGTAAATGGGAAGCATGGTAATCAACAATAGAATCCCTGCTTTCAGGTAAAGGCTTGCCGGAGCATCCCTATATAGTGCAGCGAATGTTCCTAACGCTAAAAATGTTGCGCCAAAAGCACAGATCATCAGAAAACCAAGTTTACCAATATACGTTGCCATGCGAGATGGGATTGTTCCCAACAAAAGCTGATAATGCCCGGCCTGATTTTCGATCTGAACAACCAGGCCCACAATAATGCCGATCAGAAACGGGAACGCAACGGCCAGCACTTCCAGATAGGCACTGATTTTGGTTGCCAGTTCCCATCTGGATATATGATAGTAACCCGCAAAAATCGCCGCACATATAATCGGAATCATGCTGTGCATATAGAGCAAAATGCTATGTTTACACTTCTGATATTCTGCTTTCCAGCAGCGAACCACAGATACCATAGTTACCCCACCTCCTTTTTCTCAAACCATCTTGCAGTTAAAAATGACAGCGCCGCAAACCAGGCCAGCGAAATGACCAATACAAGTATAATCATCCAAAATGCCATTGCCGTACTCTGATCTGCAACCGGCTCACCATTAGGCAAAATACCTAACACGGAAATCATAAGATGCGGCACCCAGCTATACGGGCAGATCATCCACAAAGAGGTTGTAGCCGTGAAAATCCCTAAAACGCTTCCAAGTCCGGCATTAAGAATAACCGTGACAAAGATACCAACTTTTTTTGATAACCATAAGCACAGCGGAACTTCCCATAGGCTTGCAATGATAATACAAGCTGTTCCGGCCGCAGCCTGCCAAATTCCGATTGTCAGGGGAATTTCGTTGATAACTAATATTGCAAAACCGCCCAACAGATTTAGCGCCAGGAAAATGAAATTCCCCACACAGGAGTAAATACCGGCCACTCCAATTTTTGCTTTCCAGACTTTGTTCTGCGAAACAGGCAATGAAGCAACGGCACGATATTTTAGTTTGCCATTATCCCGCTGTTCAATCAAGGCACAGGTGAGCGTAAGGAATCCAGGATAAAGCAGGATATACCACCAATTATAAGAATTGAGCTGGAACCAAAGAGGGGCAAAAAAGTTCATAAGCGCAGTTACAAACGGGGCCAGAACGATCAGCGTTTTTGTGAAAGTTCTCTTATGCTTTAGGTTCTCTGCCTGAATATATGCCATCTCCATTTAATATCCCTCCTTACCATTTCTGCGAATAACATCCATAAAGAGTTGTTCCAAATCTTCACCGGCGCGAAGCTCTCCCTCATATCCAAGGACGCCGCCAGCAATGATACCCACATGATCTGCAATCTGCTGGACTTCTGACAGAATATGGCTGGACAAAATAACTGTAATCCCTTTGCAGGGAAAAGAGCGAATTAACTCTCGAAGTTCCTCAATCCCTAAAGGGTCAAGGCCGTTAGTCGGTTCATCCAGAATCAAAAGCTGGGGACTGTTCAGCAATGCAATAGCAATACCAAGCCGCTGCTTCATACCAAGAGAAAACTGCCCGGCCCGTTTCTTGCCGGTATTCGTGAGCTGGACAATTTGCAATACCTCGTTAATTCGTGCATCGTCCAGGCCGAGCAATGTAGTTCTGACTTTGAGATTTTCGTATGCAGTCAGATTTTCGTAAAGCGGGGGCATCTCAATCAAAGCACCGATATGCTCCAGATCATTCCGCTTCCACGGGTGGCCGTCAAACTCGATGCTTCCCGATGTGGGGCGCAAAATGCCGGTGAGCATTTTTAAGATCGTGGATTTGCCAGCCCCATTCGGCCCCAGCAGACCATAAACCGAGTTGCGCCGGATGTTCAGTGACACATTGTTTACCGCCATTTGCCCCTTGAAATTTTTGCAGAGGTCAGTCGTTTTCAAAATCATATCCATATAATCAAGTCCTTTCTTTGATTTTACGGATAGCATACCGGGCAATTTTGAAGATTTCATAAAGATTCCCGAAAACAGAATATGAACAATACACCGTAACCGTGGAGCATATCGCAACAAAGCACCAACCTACGCATTTAGGGCCTTAAAAAGCCCTATATTTCAAGGTTTTTCCCGCATAGTCGGCGGGGTATGTGAGTGTTTTATCCTATCCCCGCCATAGTGCCGCTCTAAATGCGTAGAATTTACCAGCAGAAAATCGCCGGTTTCTCTGGCTCCATACTCCCAGATATGGTATCATGGAAAAAATCAATCTGACGGGGGTATCAGGATGGACGGACAAGAAAAGCTGCTGGACTATGAAACAATCAAAGCCGCCGTTGCCGGTGAGAAGTGGGCCACAGAAAAGGTGCTGGCCCACTATGCGGACTACATCGACGAGCTTTCCACGGTGGAGATCAGGCAGCCGGGCGGCAAAGTGAAAAAAGTCATTGACGAGGATATGCGGCAGCACATTTCCTTAAAGCTGCTGGAAGCGTTGCCGAGCTTCCCGCTGGAACAAGAATAACGATCAAGAGATCCTCATAATAATTGTCACCATAGCCACTACATGTCAGCCTCCTTGTGAGGCTGTGAGTTGAAATAGCCTGTATTTCAGCCGGCTACCTTCTCGTGAAATTGTGAATTAAATGTATAAAACTATTTTCGTTCTCAAAAAATGACAACAATATTTGTCAAAAACATATTGACAAGTAAAGTTGTCAATGCTAAGATAAAACCATGAAATGACAAGAAAACTTGTCAAAACAAACAGCAAAAGGAGGGCCTGAATTGCCACTGTTAAATCGTCTAAAAGAATACCGTTCCAGCCAGGGGATTAATCAGACTGAGCTGGGGAAGTTGGCGGGGGTGTCCAGGCAGACGATCAGCTTGATCGAGAGAGGCGATTATTCACCGTCTGTAACACTGGCGCTTAAGATCGCCCGGATCTTTCAGGTAAGTGTAGAGGACATTTTCATGTATGAGGAGGATGAAGATGAAACAGGAGAATAAGACAAAAAGTGTTAAGAAATTCAGTATAAAAATGCTTCTGGCAATGGTGTTTGGAGGTGTGCTTGGAGGCTTCTTCGGTGTTTTTATGTATTATTTTCATGGAGATCTGGAAGCATTTCTGACAACGTGGACTAAGATGGTTCAGAGTATATTGGTTCCGGGTTTGCTGATAGTAAATATTGTTTTCATTCTGGCTGGAGAATTTTGCCTGTGGAAACTGAAAACGGTTTGTGACAGAATAGCTACAGCGGAAGATGAGGAAGCAGATCTTGTCAGCTATCAGGAGGAAAAATATGGAGCCATTCTGCAGTGTGTCAATGCTGTTTCACAGGTACTCTGCATTTTTCTTCTTGCAAATGGATACCAGATAGGATATATCGAATCCAGTAATAAAAATGCGATTAATATTCTCATTGCCTGTGGGCTGTTTGTAGCTTGTTTCTTTTATAATGGAATCATGCAGGCCAGATATATCAAGCTGCTTCAGACAGTGCATCCGGAAAAAAGAGGAGATATTTCCTCCAGGAAATTTCAGCAGCAGTGGCTGGAGAGCTGCGATGAGGCGGAGAAGGAAGTTATCTATCAGAGTTCTTACAAGACTTATATTTTTATGAGCAAAGCCATCGGGCTGTTGCTGATCGTTACAATGTTATCCCATCTGTTTTTCAAAACAGGTATCATGGCAATCCTGGTGGTTGGCGTGATGTACCTGGTTCTGGTTGGGAAGTACAGTTGTTCCTGTGTGAGTCTGCGTAAGGACCGGATTTTGAGATCGTGAAATATATAGAATTATTATGGCTGGATCAGATGTAAAATCTGGTTCAGCTTTTTTGTCATGGAAAATTATTTCGTAATATTCCAGTGGCATAAAAAAGCTCTTGTGGCAGGAGCACACTACGGAAGAAAAATAGATATCGCTGAAATATCGGTTTATGGTATGATAAGAAAAGAGATAATTAGTCCAGGAAATATTATATTCATAAACGTGAATAACAGAAAGAAGGTATGCTATGCCATTTAAGATCATACAGAATGACATCACAAAAATTACAGCGGATATCATTGTAAATACGGCGAATCCCAATCCAGTTTACGGCAGTGGCACGGATTATGCGATTTATAAGGCGGCAGGAAAATCACAGTTACTTCGGGCAAGGTGGAAGATCGGAAAAATCCGTCGGGGAGAGATTGCGGTAACGGATGCGTATAATCTTTCCGCAAAGTATATCATCCATACCGTTGGGCCTGTATGGAAGGGGGGAAAATCTCATGAATTTGAAATACTGGAAAGTTGTTACTGGAAATCTCTGAAAAAAGCAGCAGAGCTGAATTGTGAAAGTATCGCGTTTCCGCTGATCGCAACGGGTGTGTATGGATTTCCGAAAGATATGGCTCTTGAGATCGCAGTTTCTACATTCAGTAAATTTCTTGCTGAGCATGAGATGAATATCATTCTTGCGGTATTTGACAAAGAATCATTTCAGCTTTCCAGTCAGATTGTAGATGTTGTAGATTCTTACATTGATGAAAATTATGTGAATCAAAATTATGCGGCAGAATATTCTCAACCATTTCGCCGGGACAGAAGATCAGAGTATGAGAATCGAAACGGTTATCCTGCGGATCGATTTCCAGAAGAAAATTTTTATGAGGCATCTTTTTCCAATGAAGCATTGGGATGGGGAGCGATGTCCCTGGAGGAGCAGTTGAATCAGATCGGACCGAGTTTTCATGAAAAACTGTTCGAGCTGATAGAAAGATCGGGAATGGATAATAAGGATGTGTGGAAAGCGGCCAATCTTGACAGGAAGCATTTTTCAAAAATCCAGTGTGACAGCCATTATCATCCGAAGAAAAAAACAGTTATGGCATTGTGTATTGCGCTGAAATTAAATCTGGAACAGGCAAAAGATCTTCTGGCGAGAGCAGACTGGGCATTCAGCCCAAGCAGTAAGGTGGATCTGATCGTGCAGAAAGCGCTTATAGACAGACAGTATGATATCATGCAGTTGAATACGGTTTTGTTTAAATACACAAATGAAATACTGGGAGTCTGAATGCAGCAAAGTGGAGTGCAAATGGATATTTTATTCCTATCTTATAAAAATGTCGCCGGTTCAGCGACCATACTGGTATAAAACCCGTGTATTATAAAATCACAATAAAAAAAACAAGATTACCGGATTGGTTCCGGGGACAGGAGGCATATATGTACGGTGCGATTTTAGGAGATATTATTGGAAGTCCATTTGAATTTGACAGAGGCGATAAGACAAAAGATTTTGAACTGTTTTCATGGGGATGTCGTTTTACAGATGATTCTGTAATGACAATCGCGGTGGCAGAAGCTTTAATGGAAACCGGAATAAATGCGGATGAAGAAACAATTGAAAATGCTGTTCAGAATCAGATGCGTAAATGGGGAAGACGATATCCAAGAGCAGGGTATGGCGGAAGATTTCGTCAGTGGCTTATGGCGGATCATCCGGAACCTTATGGAAGCTATGGAAATGGTTCTGCGATGCGTGTGTCGGCAGCAGGATGGTTATATCCAGATCTGGAACAGACCCGGGCAGTAGCAAGGGCAACAGCAAAGGTGACACATAATCATCCGGAAGGAATTAAAGGTGCTGAGGCAACGGCCAGCTGTATTTTTCTTGCCCGAAATGGAAAGTCAAAGGAAGAGATCCGGGAATATGTAACAGGAGAATTTCATTATAATCTGAACAGAACGTTGGATGAGATCAGGCCATTTTATCATCATGTGGAAAGTTGTCAGGAAACAGTACCGGAAGCGATCATTGCTTTTCTGGAAGCAGGGGATTTCGAAGATACTGTGAGAAATGCAGTTTCTATTGGTGGTGATACAGATACTCTGGCAGCTATTGCGGGCAGTATTGCGGAAGCTTTTTATGGTGTATCGGAAGAGCTGCGGGAAGAATGCAGGAAGAGAATTCCAGGCAATATGAGAAAAGTCCTTAACCAGTTTGAGAGAGAAATTGACAGGGATTGCGAGAGGGAAGAGACGACAGAAATTGTATTTATCCTTGACAGAAGCGGTTCTATGGCAGGACTTGAGAGAGATACGGTTGGGGGATTTAATTCCATGATCGAAAAGCAGAAAAAAGAAAAAGGTTCTGTGTTGGTTTCTACGGTGCTTTTTGATAATACGGCAGAAGTTCTTCATGACAGGGTAGATTTAGAGAAGATCAGGCCCTTAACAGAAAAAGAGTATTTTGTGGGAGGATGTACTGCACTTCTGGATGCTGTCGGAGGGGCAATCCATCATATTGGAAATGTACATAAATATGCCAGAATGGAGGATGTGCCGGAGCGTACATTATTTGTTATCATAACAGACGGGGAAGAAAATGCCAGTCGTTATTACAGTGCCAAAAAGGTGAAAGGAATGATCGAGCGTCAGAAATCCAGATATGGCTGGGAGTTCCTTTTTCTGGGAGCAAACATAGATGCGGTACAAACGGCAGGAAGATTTGGCATCAGTGAAGACAGAGCGGTAAATTATAATTGTGACAGCAGAGGAACTATGCTGAATTACCAGGTGATCGGAGAAGCGATTTCTGTATTCAGAAATGATGCAGGTATTGATGAAAGCTGGAAAAGGCAGATTGATGAGGACTACAAAAACAGGAGAAGTGGCTGGGAATAAATCAGGAAGAAGGGAGTTATTTTCTATATTTATAATGGATTTTTTCCCTATATAAGAAAAATATATCAGAGGAACCGTTCTATTTACAGGACAGTTCCTCAGTTTTTTTGTATGAAAGTTCCCTGACATAAGTAAAAATCCTGCTTCTCAGTTCCTGGTCTGTCTGCATCATCTGTACCAGTTCATACAGTTCCGGTGATTCGGAACGGGAGACGATGATCTGATCAGCTTCCATCTGGTCAGATATTCCATATAAAAAATCTACATTACAATGAAAAGTCTGTGCGATAAAACATGCAGATTGGTAAGAGGGCTCACGCTCTCCACGTTCGTAACGGCCGTATGCCATAGCTGAAATATTCAGCTGGCGTGCGGCTTCTGCTTTATTGATATTCAGGGACGTTCGAAGCTGGATCAGCCTTTCCGGACAAAAATTCATAAAATTCACCTCTTGATATTAACCAACGGTTATGATAATATATAGAACAATACTAACCAATGGTTATTATAAACGAAAAGATCAGATATTACAAGAGTGAAAAAAGAAAACGTTGTATATAGGATTTTTACTTTCTTTTTATGTCAGCTTCCTTGAGAGGCTGTGAGTTGAAATGGCCGAAAAGACGGAATAGCGATCTACCAGCTGGTAAGACAAATAGTCGAAAGTGAGACCGAGAATAAAAATGAAAACGCTGAATGATTATATGGAAATGCCCTATCGTATGGAAATTATAGAAGATAAGGAAGAGGGAGGATTTGTGGCTTTTTATCCTGATTTGCCAGGGTGCATTACCTGCGGTGAAACTGTTGAAATTGCGGTAGCAAATGCATTGGATGCAAAAAAGGCATGGATTGAAGCAATGATGGAAGAGGAACATCACGACAAACGCATGAGTAAATAAATTGTGAACACACCCCTTTTCTAGTAAAATAAAAGAAAAAGGGGTGTTATTTATG
>NZ_WQQB01000030.1:0-39356 GCF_018785565.1 Blautia sp. MCC283
GAGGTGGAAGTGTGGTAACACATGGAGCTGACTGTTACTAATCGGGTGAGGGCTTGACCAACCAGCCGAGGAAGCGGGCAGGATACAGCAGAAATGGGGCGGAGCAAGCTTGCTTGTGGAGAACCATTTATGATGCAGACTGAACATTTGCGAAGCAAATGACATCGAACGACGGAGTCGTGAGATGACCCCCGCTGGAGTAGCCTAAAAAAACAGGCGATGCAGCGCAAGCTGCGAGCCCGTGAAAAAAAGGCAAATCGGCACGCAGGTTAAAATTGATTCAAAAAAACGATTAACCATCAACAAACACATGTATGTAGTTTTGAATATACAATACAAAAGAAAGTGGCCAATCAAGCCACTTTTTTTATCCCCCAAAAACTGTCCCCTAAAAAAATATAAAAATTGCCCCTTGCAATATACCCAAACAAGCAGTACCATAACACCCGTGTTATTACATTCATACATTAAACTAATCACACACTAAAGTAATAACAAAACGAGAGGGGAATTATTATGAACACACAGAACAACACAGTAGTCAAACTTGCAGAAACTGCATTATTAGCAGCTTTATGCTACGTATCTTTCACATTCCTGCAGATCAAGATCCCGGTACCAGGCGGAGATGCAACATCCATTCATATCGGAAACGCATTCTGTGTACTGGCAGCACTGCTTCTTGGCGGCGTATACGGAGGTCTTTCCGGAGCAATTGGAATGGGAATCGCAGACATCATGGACCCTGTTTACATCACAGGAGCACCGAAAACTTTTGTACTGAAATTCTGTATCGGTCTGATCGTAGGTCTCGTGGCACATAAGATTGCAAAGATCAACGAAAGCACAGATAAGAAATATGTATTTAAATGGAGCGTGATCGCATCCATCGCAGGACTTGCATTTAACGTAGTAGCAGATCCTATCGTAGGATATTTTTACAAACAGTACATCCTGGGACAGCCACAGGAGCTGGCACAGGCACTTGCAAAAATGAGTGCGGCAGCAACATTCATCAATGCAGTTGTATCCGTGATCCTGGTAGCGATCATTTACAACGCAGTACGTCCGGTACTGATCAAGAGCCATCTGATCACCATTACTAACAACAAGAATCAGGTTGCATAAAACAACACAAACATATTAACAGAAATAACATTAAACAGTGAAATGGAAGCGAATATCCATTTCGCTGTTTTTTTATGCGGACAGATAATCATTTTATTTATACGTTTGTCCTTGTGATTTTCCCTGTATTTTGTGCAGATTGAAATAAAAACAGCTCTCTTTTTTGTACAGAATTCCAATATATTTTAAAAATAATATTGACATACGTAATTAATATAGTTATAATTCTAAATATTTGAATTATAACTATTAAAAAGGGAGAAAGATATATGAACGATTCTTTTCACTATCTGTCCATGGCAAACCACATGATGGTCCAGAAAAAGCTGATGGAACAGTTAAAGGATACCGGCCTTACCCTGGGACAGCCAAAGGTTCTGGATTATCTGAAAGATCACGATGGCGCCAGTCAGAAGGAAATTGCGGCAGGATGTCTGATCGAGGCAGGATCTTTAACTTCTATTTTAAATCGAATGGAAGAAAAAGGACTGATCGAGAGAAAAATGCTTAACGGAAACCGCCGTACCTTTCATATTTTTATGACAGAATCCGGAAAGAAAAATCAGAAGCTGGTAGAAGAGACTTTTGAAAAGATTGAAGAAACAGCATTAAACAATGTTTCAGAAGAAGAACAGAAAGTATTTATGGAGATATTTCTCAGGATATACAGGAATCTTGCTGAGATAAAGTAAACAGGCGGATATCCGCTTTACAATAACCGGATAATGGCAGCATAGACATAATTATCCGGCGAAAATCTGTACAATGAGGAGGAGACAAAAATAATGGAGAAACTAAAACGATACTTAATATTTCTGGTGGGACTGTTTGTAAACTCCCTGGGAGTCAGTCTGATTACCAAGGCAAACCTGGGAACCTCACCAATCTCATCAATTCCCTATGTGTTAAGCCTGAACTTTCCATTCACACTTGGAAACTTTACCATCTTTTTCAGTATCTTACTGATCATCCTGCAGCTGATCATTCTGCGGAAGAATTTTAAACTGGAGCACATCCTTCAGATCCCGGTATCCATCATTTTCGGATATTTTATCGATCTTACCATGATCCTTTTTTCCTGGGTCAATCCGGAAGTATATATCATGAAAATCGTATATCTGCTCATCGGGTGTATGATCCTTGGCGCAGGCGTTTATATGGAGGTCCTGGCGGACGTTGTCATGCTTCCGGGAGAATCCTTTGTCCGTGCCATTGTCCTCACATGGAAAACAAACTTCGGAACAACCAAGATCTGTTTTGATGTATCCATGGCAGTGATCGCTGCAGTACTTTCCTTTGTATTTGCAGGAAGACTGGACGGGGTAAGAGAAGGTACAGTTATTGCAGCCCTTCTGGTTGGATTTATCGCACGACTTATCGGAAAAAAACTTGCATTCCTGAAAGATATGATCTTCCCGGAAACAGCATCAGCAGAAAACGAGAGCGAAGCAAACGAGCAGACAACAGGAACTTATGGAAAAAATGTCATTGCCATTGGAAGACAGTTTGGAAGTGGTGGCCACGATATGGGCAAGGCACTTGCAGAAAAGCTGGGATACGATTTCTATGATGCAGAGATCATTCAGATGACAGCAGGAACCACAGGCTACACGCCGGAATTTATTAAGAAAAATGAGGAGATCATGACAAACAGTATTCTCTATGATCTGGTCAATCAGATGTACCTGAACACAGATATGCAGGATGAAGCACCAAAGGACAAAATTTTCGAGGCGGAATCACAGGTTGTCCGTGATCTGGCAAAAAAAGGCAACTGCGTGATCGTAGGCCGCTGTGCAGATTACGTCCTCAGAAATTCCGCAAACTGCCTGAAGGTATTCTTCTCTGCACCTCTTGAAAGCAGAATCAAAAGAGTAGCACAGAGACAGATCATCTCTGAGAAAGAAGCCAGAGCTGTTGTCCAGAAAAACGAAAAACTCCGCGCAGACAACTACCGTTACTATACTCGCCACATGTGGGGCGCAGCAGGAAACTTTGATCTCAGCCTGAATACAGATCTGGGAGAAGCGTATATTGAGAGCTGCATCCGTAGCGCAATGAAATTATAAAAAGGCAGGAATAAATAAAATGAAACAGGAAAATTATATAAAAGGTATGATAATGATCATCCTGTCAGCATTTTTCTTTGCATGTATGAATGTAAGTGTCCGTCTGGCCGGAAATCTTCCATCTGTGGAAAAAAGCTTCTTCCGGAATCTGGTTGCGGCAGTGTTTGCGGCGGTCATTTTATGTAAAGATCATACATTGCCGAAGGTTAATAAAAAATACTGGGGGCCGCTGATCTTACGCTGTGTATGTGGAACCATGGGAATCCTGTGTAACTTTTATGCGATCGATCATCTGCTGGTAGCGGACGCTTCAATCCTGAATAAACTGTCTCCCTTTTTTGCGATCATTTTTTCTTTTCTTCTGTTAAAAGAAAAAATCAGCCCGACGCAGGCAGCATGTGTGGCCCTGGCATTTGTGGGATGTCTGTTTGTTGTAAAACCGGGATTTCATAATGCGGAATTTATGTCTGCACTGATCGGAGTCTGTGGTGGACTGGGCGCTGGAATTGCATATACAATGGTACGTGTACTTGGAACCCATGGAGTGAAAGGCCCGATCATTGTATTTTACTTTTCTGTTTTTTCATGTTTGTCTGTGATTCCGTGGATGGTATTTCATTTCACACCAATGACGGTGAAACAGTTTGCAATACTTATGATGGCAGGATTATTTGCGGCAGGCGGACAGTTTACGATCACAGCGGCATACACGTATGCACCTGCGGGAAAAATTTCCATTTTTGATTATTCACAGATTATCTTTGCAACGCTGCTGGGATTTTTCCTGTTTGGAGAAGTGCCGGATAAATACAGCTTTACCGGATATGCGCTGATCATTCTGGCATCGTTTGGAACATTTATCTACAATATGAAAACAGCTTCAAAAAAGGTTACAGCAAAGAAGAGTCCGGACTGATACTGCTTCTGTATTCTGCTGGTGTCATATGAAACCTTTTTTCAAATATTTTATAAAAGTGTGTAATGTTGGAGTAGCCGATTTCTTCCATAACAGTAGTTACCGGAAGGGTCGGCTGTTTTAATAATTCGGCTGCTCTGGAAAGCCGGATATCCTGGATAAGAGTGGAAAAGGTTTTTCCTGTATAGTTTTTCAGGATCCGTGTTAATTGTCGTTCGCTGTAATTAAAAAACGCAGATAATTTCGGGAGCGTAAGGGTTGCATAATGTAGTTCGATATATTTCAGTATAAAAATAATATTTTTTTCCTGCTTCTTTCCGGCCGGGTTGGGGACGATCATGTTTTTTTCATGATTTCTGAGAAGACAGATAAAAAAGATTTCCAGTAACGCATTTATCATGGAGGAGGTATAGCGCTTCTGGGTCTGATATTCTTTCAGGATTTTTTTAAATAAATTCACAAGCTGCGGATCTTTTCCAGATTTAAAATACAGATAAAACTGAGATCCGGGGGAATAAAGTGCCCGGCTGAAAAAGTCATGTAAAGTACCGTATTTTGGAAGGGAATTTAAGAATACAGCTTCAAAGGTCTGGCTTTTTATCAGGAAATTGTAGATCACACAGTCATCGCTGAAAGCACTTAATGCATGGATGATCGAAGGAGCCACAATGCAGATATCACCGGATCGCATGGAAATCGTATGGGAGGTAAATATGTTTTCACAGGTTCCACGAAGCACATAGATCATCTCAAAAAAAGTGTGCGAATGCAAAAAAGCAGGAGCATACCGGTTATGACGGAAAATGATCGTATCCTCATCGGAAGGAAGAATAGTTTCATCCAGAGCGTTTCCAGGATGGTAAGTAAAGCCGGCGGCTGCATGGGAAGATGCCTCCGGGCAGAGTTTTTCTATTTCCTCGACGGTATGTGCCTGGTCCAGATGTGCAGCCGGATATTCCAGAAAAATCCGTTTATAAAATATTTCGTCAGGTTCCATTTCAGGAATCATTTCTGTTAAATGTTTGTATTCATTCATAAAATCACCTAAATTAACTGAATCAGGAAAATTCTCTGCGGATTATGAAAGTCCGTTTAGTCTGTCAACGAGCTTCAACAGGAAAAACGTATATGTCCGAAAAGGATAAATCATATGTCGCTTAAAGACGTTATCCTGTTCGCTTATTTCTGATAATATCATTATCAACAGGAAAACACAAGAATGACAGAAGGTGATAAATAAAAGTAATTTCATAAAAACAGAAAAATACAGAAGATGCAGAAAACCCATTAGATGAAAAGGGAAAAGGAGAAAGAGATATGTTTAGTTTGGCAAGTAAACACAACGATCCAAATGCCAGCCTGGCATGGAGCGAACGTATCGGTTACGGAACAGGCGGATTTGCCTTTAATATGATCAATGGTATCATCGGTTCTTTCCTGACCATTTATTTTACCAGCACAGTAGGACTGAATGCAGGTATCATTGCAACAATTTTTGCAATATCAAAGGTTTTTGACGGAATCTCAGATGTGATCGTAGGACGTATGGTGGACCGTACAAAATCAAAACTCGGAAAAGGCCGTTCCTGGCTGTTACGAATGTGTATTCCATTTGGAATCACCACCATGCTGTTGTTTTTTGTACCACAGAATTTTCCGGAAATGGCACAGTATGTATATATTTTCCTGATGTATAACATTGTAAATGCTGTATGCCTTACCGGAATGCTGGTACCGTATTATTCCATGATCTCACTGATGACAGCAAATCCTTATGAGAGAGGATTCCTTGGAAACATCCAGCAGATTTTTCAGACACTTGGAAATGTAGTTGTAAACTCAACATTTGTTACCTTACTTGGAATCTTTACAAGCAGTACAGAAAACATTTATACACAGAGAGCATTTACGATCACAATGCTGATCTACTGCATCGCAATGATCGTAATTACAATTTTCAGTGTTTTCTCAACAAAAGAGAGAGTACATTCTGCTGAAAGCGCAGAGGAAGATACTCAGAAATCTGCAAGTGCTGGAAGAGAAGCAGGCACATGGGAAACTGTAAAAGCACTTTTTAAGAACAAATACTGGGTGATCGTAACAGTTGCAAGTTTTGTAGTATTTTTCGTAATTATCATGTACGCAATGGGAAATGTATATTACTGTCAGTATGTTCTCTATGATATGGGACAGTACAGCTGGGTATCCAACTCTATTTCCATTGCACAGTTTGCAGTTATGTTTGTAACACCTGCATTTATGAAAAAGTTTGGAAAAACAGCTGTTTATGAAGCAGGAATGGTAGTTATGGGACTTGGATTCCTCGGATTCGCTGTTCTTGGCGGTTCCAGTACGATCGTGATGATCATCTGCAACGTACTGAAAGGCTGCGGTGTTGGTATGGCCGGCGGTATGGCACTTGGAATGGTTGCAGATACCATTACATACGGAACAAAGAAAACAGGAATTGATACCGTTGGTCTTGGAAATGCCGGTGTTTCTGCAGCACAGAAGATCGGTCTCGGACTTGGAACAGCTGTATTTGGCTGGGTTCTCAACGGAGCAGGCTATGACGGATCTCTGGATGCACAGGGTATCGCACAGCCGGAAAGTGTTTCCACAGCAATTAACTTCCTGTACAACTGGCTGCCATTTATCATGGTGATCGCTATCTTTGTACTGATGGTAATCCTGTATCATTGCGAGAGAGATTTAAAGAAAATGGAAGCAGCTGAATAAAGCTGATAAATGAATAACTGAGAAAAGCAGAGAAAACTGCTTGCGCCTCCGGAAATTAGATAACTATTCTAGTATTTGGAGGCGTTTCTGAAGTTGTGATCGCAGATATTCCAAAGTAAGAGGAGAGATATATGAAAGTTGTAAATGTAAGAATCAACGGTATGGAAAATCCTGTGGGATTTGATTTTGAAACCGTATGTGTATCGTGGAAAGTTCGTGAGACATCAGCCAGAAGACAGCAGAATGTAAAAATAGAGATAGCTTTGACAGAAGATTTTTCAGAGCTTCTCTGGACAAAAGAGGGAAAGAATCTTAACAGTGCGGCGGAAAAACTGGAATTTGAGCAGAGTGCATATACAAGATATTATGTAAGAGTAACCGTTACCAGCGATGAGGGAGAGACTGCTGTTTCCAAGCCTGCATATTTTGAAACCGGAAAGATGGATGATCCATGGATGGGAAAATGGATCACAACAAAAAAAGAAGATACCTTTCACCCTCTCTTTATAAAGAATTTTGAAGTAAAGAAAAAACCTGCTTCAGCCAGACTTTATATTTGCGGTCTTGGAC
Organism: Blautia sp. MCC283; assembly: GCF_018785565.1. NCBI lineage: Bacteria > Bacillati > Bacillota > Clostridia > Lachnospirales > Lachnospiraceae > Blautia > Blautia sp. MCC283. The sequence goes on from NZ_WQQB01000030.1 coordinate 7,423, forward strand.
TTTTTGAGGCAAAATTAAATGGAAAAAAAATCGGGGAGGAAGTTCTGACTCCTTATTACAGCAATTATCACGATGAAGAACAGTATCTTACATTTGATGTCATGGAAAATATCAAAAATATCGATAACCATACAGAAATGCAGGAAACAGCAGAAAACCAGTTGGCTGTATCGCTGGGAAATGGCTGGTACAAAGGAAAATTTGGACTGAACAGCCAGAGCAATAATTTTGGTGATACCTTTAAGCTGATCGCAGAGCTTCGTCTGATCTATGAAGATGGGGAAATCCAGGTGATCGGAACAGATGAAACCTGGAACTATATTGGCTCTGATGTGGAAGACGATGGAATTTATGACGGCGAGATCATCAACCATCTGTTATGGGAAGAAAAAGAAAATCCGGCGAAACAGGCAGTTCTTACAGAGGCAGAAGGAAAACTGGTTTCCAGATACAGCCTTCCTGTAATGGAAATGGAAGATATGCCGGTAAAAGAAGTGATCCATACACCGGCAGGGGAAACAGTCCTGGATTTCGGACAGAATTTTGCCGGATATGTGACCTTCTGGAATCATCTCCCAAAAGGAAGCAAACTTATATTTGACCATGGCGAGATCCTTCAGGATGGCAATTTTTATAACGAAAATTACCGTGCTGCAAAATCTCAGTTTGTATATGTATCCGGTGGCAGGGAAGAGCTGGTACGTCCTTCCTTTACATATTTTGGATTCCGTTATGTGCGTGTGACAGGATGGCCGGGAGAAGTAAAAGCAGAAGAATTTACAGGAAAAGCAGTTTATTCAAAGATGGACAGGACCGGATATATGGAAACCGGCCATAAGGGAGTGAACAGACTGTTCCTGAATGCACTGTGGGGACAGAAATCAAATTTTGTGGACTTTCCTACAGATTGCCCGCAGAGGGATGAAAGACTTGGCTGGACCGGGGATGCTCAGGTATTTGCCGGAACAGCAAGCTTTAATATGGACACTGCAGCTTTTTATCAGAAATTTATCCATGACCTTCGAAATGAGCAGGTAAAATACGATGGAATCCTTCCCGGTGTGATCCCGGTACTTGATCCAAACGGACCGATCTTTTCCAGTGTATGGGGTGACATTGCCACATTCCTTCCAATGGTGGTTTATGAACATTCCGGAAATATAGAAATGCTGAGATCCAGTTATCCGATGATGAAGGACTGGGTGGATAAGATCACCAGGGAAGACCAGGCAAGAGGACAGAAATATCTCTATGATTTCGGAAATCAGCTTGGTGACTGGCTTGCACTTGACGGAAGAACCGAGCAGAGCATGGAAGGTGGAACAGATGCCTATTATATTGGCTCCAACTACTATGCAATGTCTGTGCAGAAGACTGCAAAAGCGGCAGAAATTCTCGGTTATGAAGAGGATAAGCGTTATTATGATGACCTCTACCAGAAGATCAGAGAAGCGATCATCCGGGAATATTTTACAGAAACGGGACGTCTGGCAATTGATTCCCAGACCGGATATATTGTAGCTTTATATTCCGGGATCTACAGAGAAAAAGAAGCTGTGGTGGCAGGTCTGAAAGCAAGATTTTATAAAGACTGCTACAAATTAAAGGGCGGATTTACAGGGGCACCGATCCTTTGCAGGGTTCTCGCCGAAAACGGATTCGAGGAAGACGCTTTTTATTTCCTTCTTCAGGAAGATTATCCGGGATGGATGCACTGCATCAATCTTGGAGCAACAACAATCTGGGAAAGATGGAATTCCGTTCTGGATGACGGGCATTTAAGCGGTACGATGATGAACTCCCTGAACCATTATTCTTATGGCTCTGTTGTGGAATATCTTTACAGAGATGTAGCAGGCTTAAAGGCACTGGAGCCTGGATTTAAGAAAGCGCTGATCACTCCTTTGATGAACGGAAAGCTGAAATATATGCATATGACCTATGATTCTGCTTATGGAGAATATAAGGTAGACTGGGAAATCCTGAAGAACGGGAAGGTAACAGTAGATATCCAGGTTCCATTTGGATGCAGTGCAGTGATCGGTCTGCCGTTTTATGAGGGCGAAGTTATGGAAGTGGAAGCTGGAAGCTATCATTATGAATATCGTCCCACAGAAGATCTTCGTCAGCGTTATAACAACAAAACCATGTTTAAGGATATGATGCATGATCCGGAGGCAATGAAAGTGATCGAGAGAGTATCTCCAATGCTGATGTATTTCCTTTCTACCGGAAATCAGGATTATTTTTATGAGAGCATCCAGAGCCTGGAAAAACTGTTTTATATGGGATTTACCAGAGAAATCGTAGATAATCTCCGAACAGAGTTATCCAAGCTTCTTGATATGGAGGAAGAATAAAATGGCGGATTTTTACAGAGCAGAAAAAGTAAACGACAGAATCACAGCGATAATAAGCTTCACAGGAGAGATCATGTATCTGGTAAATGGATCGGAACGCTCCCTGCTGATCGATACCTGCGTGGGAGCAGGAAACCTTCGGGATTTTGTGGAAAGACTTACGGAAAAACCACTTACAGTGCTGCTTACCCATGGCCACATCGATCATGCAATGGGAGCACCGGAATTCACCGGGAATGATGGAAAGCCTGAATGTGAGATCTACATGAACCATGCGGATACCGAAATTTATCTGGGAATGAATTCCATAGAAAACAGAAAAGGATATGTACTGGCAGGACTTGGCGGCCAGATGCCAGAAGGACTGGAAGAGACATTTCTGCCGCCTGCACCGATGACATTTAAAGATTTGAAAGATGGTGACAGATTTGACCTGGGAGGGATTTCCGTGGAAACTTATGCCCTCCCGGGGCACACTCCGGGAACCATGGTCATGCTGATCCCGGAAGAAAAGATCCTGATCCTTGGAGATGCCTGCAACAATGCTACCTTCCTTTTTGATAAAAATTCCCTTACTGTGGAAGAGTACAGGGAAAATCTGATCCAGATCCAGAACAGACTGGAGGGACGTTTTGACACAACCTGTCTCTGTCATCATGTGATCTGGGCTTCCAAAGATATGATTCGCAGTGTGATCGAAGTCTGTGATACGATCATGAAGGATCAGGCAGATGATGTTCCATTTAACTTTATGGGGCAGCAGGCCTTTGTTGCAAAAAAGGCCAATGAATATTTCAACCGTCTGGACGGCGGCGAAGGCAATATCATCTACAGCAAAGAAAAAATCCGCAAAAAAGAGGTGACACCATGAATTATCTGGCGATCGATATAGGAGGAACATTTATCAAATATGCAGTGATCACAGAAAACTGTTCCATCCTGGAAAAAGACAAAACCCCTACAAAACAGGATTCTCTGGAAATATTTATCCAGTCTCTGACAGAAATCTGTGACAGGATCAAAGGGCAGTATGAGATTGAGGGAATTGCCTTAAGCATGCCGGGGATCATTGATTCCAAAAGGGGTTTTATGTATACTGGTGGAAGCCTTTTCTGCATCAGCAATGTAAATATCGTGGAGATCCTGGAGAAAAAAACAGGGATTCCGGTGACAGTAGAAAACGATGCCAAATGTGCAGCGCTGGCTGAGATCTGGCAGGGCTCTTTAAAGGACTGCCAGAATGCCATCGTTGTTGTCTGCGGAACTGCAGTAGGTGGTGCTGTGATCGTTAACCGCGAAGTAGTAAGTGGAAAAAATTTCATGGCAGGGGAATTCAGCTATGTGATCACAGATAGTAAGGATGACTACAAAATGTCTAACAGCCTTGCAGAGACAGCCGGTGCCCAGGCACTGCTTAAAAGCGTATCGGAGGAAACCGGCATTCCTGTAAAAGAGTTAAACGGAGAAAAAGCGTTCTCCCTTGCGAACCAGGGAAATGAAAAAGCTCTGGCAGGAATCCGGAATCATGCAAAAAAACTGGCCATCCATATCCACAACTGTCAGTACATGTTTGATCAGGAAAAGATCGCAGTAGGCGGCGGGATCAGTGAACAGCCTTTGCTTCTCCAGCTGATCCGTGAAGAGCTTTTAAAGATCAACGGCATGTATCCCTGGACGCTTCCGGTCCCGGAGGTGACAAGCTGCCGTTTTTACAATGACGCAAACCTGATCGGTGCTGTTTATGTACACATGAAAGCAAGAGAGAAAAAGATCAGTCTTGAAAAAGTAAATGAACTCATGGAATTACTTGAAAACCGAAGAGAGGGCGAATATTTGAGAGCCCTCCTTACAGAATAACGGGAGGTAATTATGATCCGAAAATATCCAAACTTATGCAAACCGATCCAGATTGGCCGTGTAACATTTCGAAACCGTATGTTTTCTGCTCCGATGGGCGGAACAGATATTACAAACGACGGATGTATCGGCCCGAAATCTACAGCTTTTTATGAACTGAGAGGAAAAGGCGGTGCAGGTGCCGTAACAGTCAGCGAGTGTATGGTACATCCGAAAACCGATGGCTCCCATGCCTATCATCTGGACACATCCATCCTGAATTCCCTGGCATCCGCAACTTATACTGCAGACGCCATCCGTCGTCACGGAGCCATACCGAGTATTGAACTTTCTCATTCCGGAATGTATGCAGGAACTTATATGACAGATAAATCCAGACAGAAATCCATGAACCAGTGGGGCCCGTCTGATACCGTCCGTCCAGATGGCGTGGAGGTAAAAGCCCTCACAAAAGAGCTGATCGACGAGATCGTAGCTTCCTATAAAGAGACCGCGTCCCTGGCAAAAAGGGCAGGCTTTGAGATGATCATGGTACACGGCGGACATGGCTGGCTGATCAACCAGTTCCTTTCTCCGTATTTTAACAAACGTACCGATGAGTATGGCGGAAGCCTTGAAAACCGCTGCCGTTTTGCAGTAGAAGTTCTGAAGGCAGTGCGTGAAGGTGTGGGACCTGGATTCCCCATCGAGTTCCGTATGAGCGGTTCTGAACTTTTTGAAGGCGGCTACACACTGGAAGACGGTGTGGAGATTGCAAAAGTTCTGGAGCCATATATTGATCTTCTTCACGTTTCCGCAGGAACTTATCAGAGAGGGTTCGGTGACACCCATCCGTCCATGTTTAAAGACCACGGTTGCAATGTTTACCTTGCGGCTGAGATCAAGAAACATGTGGCCATTCCGGTTGCAACCATCGGTGGCCTGAACGATCCTGCACAGATGGAGCAGATCATTGCAGAGGGAAAAGCCGATATCGTTTACATGGCAAGAGCACTTCTTGCAGATCCCTTCCTTCCAAGAAAAGTCATGGAAAACAGAGACGAGGAGATCGTTAAGTGCTTAAGATGTTTTACCTGCATGGCAGAAAGAACGGAAACTTCCACAAGAAGATGTACCGTCAATCCGCTGATCGGACGTGAGATGGAAGGGGATGAAGTACAGCCTGCACCTGCTAAGAAAAAAGTCCTGGTAGCAGGCGGCGGCCCGGGAGGTCTGTACGCAACTTATACAGCGGCAAGAAGAGGCCATCAGGTCATTCTCTGTGAAAAAGAGGATACTCTGGGCGGAATCCTGAAAAGCGAGCAGGCCCTGTCATTTAAGCATGAGATGTACGAGCTTGCAGGAACTTACGAGCTTCTTGCAAGAAAAGCAGGCGTGGAGATCCGTACATCCACACCGGTGACAAAAGAGTATGCGGAAAAAGAAAACGCAGATGCACTGATCATCGCGGCTGGTTCCAGACCGCTGGTACCTCCGATCCCGGGACTGAACGGCGACAATGTGGTGATCGTAAATAACTACTATAAAGAGAAAGAAAAAGTAGGAGATGAGGTAGTTGTCTTTGGCGGCGGCCTTGCAGGATGTGAGTGTGCCATCCACCTTGGAATGGAAGGGAAGAAAGTCCGCATTGTGGAGATGAGAGATGTTCTCGCACCGGATGCCAATGTAAGACACAGACCACTTCTTCTGAAAGAAATCGACAAATACGCGGAAGTTTACACAGGATACAAGGGCCTTGAGGTAACCGAAGAAGGTGTATGGTGTGAGGATAAAGAGGGCAAAAAGGTTCTGGTTCCCGGAAGCACCATCATCTGTGCCCTGGGCCAGAGATCCAGAACCGACATTGTGGATGAGCTTCGTGACTGCGCGCCATATGTGGCGGTGATCGGTGATGCAAGCAGAGTTTCCACCATCACCAATGCAGTATACTGGGGCTATCACGCAGCGCTGGATATCTGATATCCGGCAGAGAGATATCCGATTTATATGAGAAAGGACAGAAAAAATGTTTCCCAAGAATTTTTTATGGGGCGGCGCAGTAGCTGCCAATCAGTGTGAAGGTGCATACAACGAGGATGGCAAAGGACTTTCCATCCAGGATGTCCTTCCTCACGGGATCAAAGGCCCGAGGACGGAAGCACCCACAGAAGACAATATGAAGCTGGTAGGAATTGATTTTTACCACCATTACAAAGAAGATATCAAGCTGTTTGCAGAGATGGGATTTAAGGTATTCCGTACTTCCATTGCCTGGAGCAGGATATTCCCGAAGGGGGATGAGGAAACTCCCAATGAGGCAGGCCTTAAGTTCTATGATGATCTGTTTGACGAGTGCAGAAAATACGGGATCGAGCCCCTGGTAACCTTATCTCATTATGAGACTCCGCTTTATCTTGCAGAGCATTATGACGGCTGGGTAAACCGTGATCTCATCGGATTTTATAAACGGTATGTGACTACAGTTTTCAACCGTTATAAAGATAAGGTAAAATACTGGCTCACATTTAATGAGATCAACTCCATCCTGGAATCTCCATTTATGAGCGGCGGGATCAATACGCCGAAAGAAAAACTTTCCCAGAGTGATCTTTACCAGGCAGTTCACCATGAGCTTGTAGCCAGCGCCTGGGCGACCAAGATCGGTCATGAGATCAATCCGGATTTCAAGATCGGCTGTATGATCTTAAGTATGCCGGTATATCCGCTGACACCTGATCCCTCGGATGTTCTTGCTGCCATGGAACAAGATCACAAGAACATGATGTTCGCAGATGTCCATGTCCGCGGCTGCTATCCGGGATATGCGAAACGTTATATGTGGGAAAACGGCATCAGCATTTCTGTGACGGATGAGGATATGGAAATCCTGAAAAACACCGTAGACTTTGTTTCCTTCAGTTATTATGTCAGTGTCTGTGCCACAGCAGATCCGGAAAAAAATGTCCGGGGAGAGGGAAATCTTCTGGGCGGTGTGCCAAACCCGTATCTGAAAGCCAGCGACTGGGGCTGGCAGATCGATCCGAAGGGACTTCGCTATATTCTGAACACACTCTGGAACCGCTACCAGAAACCACTGTTTATCGTGGAGAATGGTCTTGGTGCGTTTGATCAGCTGATTCAGGGTGCAGATGGCGAGATGACCGTAGAAGACGATTACCGCATCGCTTATCTCAGAGATCACATCCGCCAGATGGAAGAGGCTGTCATGGATGGCGTGGATCTGATGGGATACACCACCTGGGGATGCATCGACCTTGTCAGCGCATCCACGGCAGAGCTTCGCAAACGTTACGGATTCATCTACGTGGACCGCAACGATGACGGAAGCGGAACTATGAAGCGTTATAAGAAAAAGAGTTTCTACTGGTATAAGCATGTGATTGAGACCAATGGACAGGAACTATAGATAATAAAACTTCCGGGAGTATGTTGTCCAGCTCCCGGAAGTTTTGATATTTAAGAAAATTTATTTCTTCATATTCTCCCGTACCTTCGTAGGTGTGCACCCGAAGTGTTCCTGGAACATCCGGCGGAACAGCTTATAATTGGTGAAGCCGTGGCGTTCCAGGATCACATGCACGGGGGCTTTTGTGTTGATCAGATCTTTGTAAATGAAAGAAAGTCTGTATTCATTCTGATATTCCAGAAACGTAACCCCCATCTTTTTCTTAAAAAAACGACAGAAATATCCGGTCTGGAGATAAGCGACACCTGCGATCTCATCCAGGGAAATGGGCCTCTTATAATTTTCAGAAATATAATTCAGTACAAGGTTCAGCCGATCCAGATCTTTTTTCTGCTGGCTTAAATCACTTTGAAAAACTTTTTACAGTACCCTTAAGCCAGAACGGTTTTGACAACGGAGGCATCAGTGGTGTGTGCAAATGGGCACAGAATCCTGATGAAGTAGAGTTTGCATTAAGCGTTCTGGAACGTCTTGCAAAGAGATATGGAAACAGAAAAGGCCTGTTTGGAATCCAGCCGTTAAATGAGCCCATCACAGAAAATATGTGGGAAACCATGGATATCCAGAACCGTTATGCTCCGGCAGATCAGGAGATGGCAAAAGGCTCCGCACCGATCACAATGAAATTCCTGAGACAGTTTTATCTGGATGCCTACGACCGTATCAGTGCCTATATGCCAAAAGATAAGTACGTTGTGATCCACGATGGCTTTGAACTGATGGAATGGAAAGATTTCATGCAGGAAGAGAAATATTCCAATGTGATCCTGGATACCCATCAGTATCTCATGGTTGCGGAGGCCAGAGGATGCAGCCAGACTATTGAAGGCTATCTGAAATATATCAGAGAAGAACTGGAACCACAGATCACAGAGATGGAAAAATATTTCCCGGTGATCTGCGGCGAGTGGTGTCTGTTTAACTCCCTTGCCTGCGGCTGTGACACAAAAGGCGGCCAGAGCGTGCTCAACGGAGTGGAAGGGAGCCGGCAGGAAAGCTTTTCACTGGAGAAGAAAAAAGAAATCTATGAAGCCCTTGCAAAGGCACAGCTGGAACTCTGGGAGAAAGGCAGCGGTTATTATTACTGGAGCTACAAGCTTCTGACTGATACGGTAAATACTCCCGGATGGATCGGATGGGACAGCTGGGATCTGGGAAGATGTTATGACTTTGGCTGGTTTCCGGCTGATAAAGGAGGATGTTAAAATGATCGTAAATCCAATACTTCCGGGTTTTAATCCGGACCCTTGTATCTGCAGAAAAGGCGACGATTACTATATGGCAGTTTCCACATTTGAGTGGTTTCCGGGAATCCCGGTCTACCATTCCAGAGACCTGAAAAACTGGGAGCTGTACACACACGTAATTACAGACGATGAAAAAGTAGATCTCAAGAAACTTCCAAGTGCAAAAGGAATCTGGGCGCCCTGCCTGACCTACTGCGAGGAAGAGGATATGTTCTACGTTGTCTATGGAGTGATGAATTCCATGAACGCCAGATATTTTGATGTGGATAATTTCCTGATCTGTGCAAAAGATATCCGCGGACCGTGGAGCGAGCCGGTTTACCTTCATTCCTCCGGTTTTGATGCGTCACTTTTCCATGACACCAACGGCAAAAAATACGTGGTATCCCTGGAGTGGGAAACAAGGGAAGGCTACGAGAAGCCAGGGGCTATCTGTATGGTAGAATATTCTCCTGAGAAAAAAGAGATCATCGGTTATCCGAAGCGGATCTGGAGAGGCGGTACAGACAGAGGCTGCATCGAGGCACCGCATCTCACAAAACGAGGCGAGTATTACTATATCATGTGTGCAGAGGGTGGCACCGGATATAATCACTGCGTTACCATGGGACGTTCCAAAAATGTCTGGGGCCCATATGAAAAAGATCCGAAGAATCCCATCGTTACCAGTGTTCCGGGAGAATCCTACGAGCGCCAGGATCCAGACCATCTGAAACTAAAGTACTATAATCCGGACTCTGTACTTCAGAAATCCGGTCATGGAAGCTATGTGGAACTTCCCACAGGAGAAGTTTATCTGGTCCATCTCTGCTCCAGACCTTTTGTACCGGAACTTCGCTGTACACTTGGAAGAGAGACGGCCATTCAGAAAATGATGTGGACCGAAGACAACTGGCTCCGCATGGCGGATGGAAGCAATCTGGCGAAGATCGAAGTGCCGGAAACCTCCCTTCCGGAATACCCGGTGGAAAAAACTCCGGATTTTGACGATTTTGATGGAGATGAGCTTGGGAACTTCTATTATTCTCCAAGGATCATGCCCCAGCGTTTTGCAGATGTGAAAGCAAGAAAAGGTTATGTACGCCTTCGTGGACAGGAATCCAGAACCTCTCTCAACAAAGTAAGTATCCTGGCCAGAAAGCTTACAAGCGTATACGCACGGATCACCACAAAGATGGAATTCACACCGGAAGTACACCAGCACAGTGCAGGTCTGATCCTGTATTACGACAACATGAATTACATCAATCTCCGGAAATATTACAGTGAAACCTTGGGACAGAGCGCCCTGTCTATCATCCATCTGGAAAACGGAGAAAAAACAGAGTTCCTGAACACCAGAATCCCGGTAGAAGATAAACCGATCTATCTGAGACTCTATATTGAGGGAAGAAAATCCTGGTTTGAGTGGAGCTATGACGGAGAAAATTACGAAAAGATCGGACGCATTTTTGATACCACAAGATTTTCTGACGAGTACTGTAAATACGGAGAGTTCACAGGAACTATGGTAGGAATCACCTGTGCAGACCGCGTTCTCCACAAAAAATGTGCAGACTTCGACTTCTTCGAATACATTGCAGATGAGAACCGGATGGTAGAGTAAAAAGATATTAAAAAAGCTATTGAAAAAAGAAAATGTTTGTAGTAATGTAGTAGCTACAACGCTTACGAAAAGGAAGACTGTTTCGGGTGGGCAGTCTTCTTTTTCTGTGTATTTTTGGATGAAGGAAAATAAAAAAAGGGGGATGAATTTATGGAGAAGGTGAAAGCGAAATCTTCTTTTTTCCGGAAGTTCGTAGGGGATAAGAAGTTTTATCTGATGGTTCTGTCCATTGCGGTGCCGATCATGATCCAGAATGGTATCACGAATTTTGTCAGTCTTTTGGATAATATTATGATCGGGCGGATCGGTACAGAGCAGATGTCCGGTGCGGCGATCGTCAATCAGCTGATCTTTGTGTATAATCTCTGCATTTTCGGCGGGGTATCCGGTGCAGGGATTTTTACAGCCCAGTATTTCGGACAGAAGGATCACGAGGGTGTCCGTCAGACACTTCGTTATAAACTCTGGATGGCAGTGATCCTGACAGCACTTACTATTGTACTGTTTCTTACAGCGGGAGATTCTCTGATCAGCATGTATCTCAGGGGAGAGGGAACCGCACGGGAAATCCGGGATACACTTGTCTATGGAAAGCAGTATTTATGGATCATGCTCCTGGGACTTCCAGCATTTATGATGGTGCAGGTCTATGCAAGTACCTTACGTGAATGCGGTGAGACTGTACTTCCCATGAAAGCCGGGATTGTGGCAGTGCTGATCAATCTCACATTTAATTATTTTCTGATCTATGGTAAATTCGGATTCCCGGAACTGGGAGTGAGAGGTGCTGCTGTTGCGACGGTACTTTCCAGATATGTGGAAGCGTGCATTGTCCTGACATGGACACATAAGCATACGGAGAAGAATATTTTTGCTAAGGGCCTGTATTCCACATTGAAGGTTCCTGCAAATCTCACAAAGAAGATCCTGATCAAGGGAACACCACTGCTTCTCAATGAAACTTTATGGGCAGCAGGAGTAGCCATGCTGACACAGTGTTATTCGGTCCGTGGTCTGAATGTGGTAGCAGGATTAAATATTTCCAATACTATCAACAATGTATTTAACATTGTATTTATTGCACTGGGAGATTCTGTAGCCATTGTTGTAGGACAGCTTCTTGGTGCCGGCAAGATGAAGGAAGCCAGGGATACAGACAACAAGATGATTGCATTTTCCGTATTCTGCTGTACCTGTGTGGCTGCTGTGATGTTTGTGATGGCACCACTGTTTCCGAAACTTTACAACACCAATGCCGAGGCCCGTACTCTGGCGAAATATCTTATTATGATCACAGCATTTTTTATGCCCCAGAATGCATTCCTGCATGCAACGTATTTTACTTTGCGCTCCGGTGGAAAGACTATCATCACATTCCTGTTTGACAGTGTGTTTATCTGGGTGGTCAGTGTGACGATCGCATTTACCTTAAGCCGTTTTACAGGACTTCCTGTACTTGGGATTTACGCAATGGTCCAGGCTGCGGATATGCTGAAATGTGTCATTGGGTTTATCCTCGTAAAAAAAGGCGTATGGCTTCAGAACATCGTCTCATAGAATTTTTTGAAATCTTCCGGGAGGGGTGCTTCCAGGGAGATTTCTTTTTTGGCATTTTCAGTGCAGGGAATGGAAGAAAGGATGCCTGAAGTCGTTTCACCAGCTGGAAAAGGTGGATGAAATTTAAGTTTCCATGCGTGGAGGGCAGCCCTGGAAAAAAGATTCGTTGTGTCCGATAAATGGTACAGGGAATCACCCAGAAGCGGATGCCCCAGAGATGCCATGTGGACACGGATCTGATGAGTGCGGCCGGTTTTCAGGCGGAGCATTACAAGGGATGCAGAGATCCTGGAACCGGGGGCAGTGGATTTCAGGACGGAATATAAAGTTACCGCCGGTTTGCTCCCTGGGAGGGAACTGCCCGGAGAGATGACCATTTTCAGACGGTTATCCGGATCTGGGGCAAGGGGAGTTGTGATCGCATGAAAGGTTCCGTCTGTATCTTCCAGCATGGAACCGGAAACCGCGGCCAGATAGGTTTTCTCTGAAATTCCATTTTCCCGTTGTTTTTGTAATCTGGCGGCAGCAGTCTGATTTCGGGCAAAAAGCAGGATGCCGGAAGTTTCTTTATCTAGCCGTCCGATAGACCGGACTTTGGTAGGCTCATCTTTGGAACGGAAATAGGCGGCAACCTGGTTGGAGAGGCTGTCGCTGTAGTGGGAACCGGAGGGGTGGGTGACCAGTCCGGCGGGTTTGTTTACTGCGAGAATGTCCTGGTCTTCGTACAGGATCTCCAGCTCAGGAAGAAGCTGTGACGTTGTAGACGGTGAATGGTAAATATGAGAATTGGCATCAGAACCTGCAAATTCCGAAGCTGTGGAATCAGAATATGAACCTGAGTCTGTGGAAAGTGGGAAAGAGTGACTGTCTGAACTGATAGTAAAAGATGACGACTCCAGATGCAGAGAGTCAACATCATCCGTTTCCAGGCATACCGTAATCTGATCTCCTGGATAAGCAGTTTCTGTTACACGGCACTGCTGTCCGTTTTTTTGGACACCACTGGGACGGAACTTCGCCTGGCTGATCTGCTTTTTTGTAAGACCGGCCTGGGTGCGAAGAAAGTGGGAGACAGGTGCCGGGGCAGCTGTTTCCGGGATATGGATAGTAAGATAGCGGTTCATTATAGTTCTCCTTATCTGTGCTGATAATAAAACACAGCAACCTGTGTCCGGTCCCTCAGCTGCAGTTTATCCAGAATGGAACTGAGATAATTCCGTACAGTTCCCTCACTGAGAAAAAGCTCCGCGGCAATCTCCTTATTGCTGTATCCGTTGGCAATCAGCCGGATGATATCCAGTTCCCGTTCATTGATATTTCTGGAAGCATAATCAAATCCGTCGGAGGACTGCAGAAGCTCCGGGATCTTGGACATGATCTCTGTACCGAATACGGTCTGACCGGAATAAACCGCCTGTAGCGCCGGAAGAATGCTGGCGTAATCCTGCTTCAGGAGATAGCCCTTTGTGCCGAGGCGGAGAGCTTTTATAATATATTCATCATCAGAAAATGTAGTCAGAAGAAGAATTTTTGCCTCAGGAAATTCACCCAGGATCTTTCTGGAAGCTTCCAGTCCGTCCATTCCTTTCATACGGATATCCATCAGAAGGATATCCGGAAGATATTCTTTATACAGGGAGCAGGCCTCTTCACCATCAGAGCCGGTGGCAGCCACCTGGATATCCGGATTTGCCTCAAGAATGGTTTTTAATGCACCTGAAACCAGGCAGTCGTCGTCTACGATTATAATTTTCATATTAAAATCTCCTGTTTATGAGTTATAAAAATCAAATTACAGATCAGGAAAAACAGACTGATCCAATACGCCAGAAAAGTACTTTGACCAAATCAGGAAAGTTCCTGGCAAGGTGAGAAATATCTTCCAGATTCAATTGGAAACAGATTTCGGAATCGTTACAAAGATCCGAAAACCCTTCTCCTGTGTAATCTGGACTGTACCACCCAGCGCCTTCACACGGTCCCGGATATTGGACAGCCCCATGCCGCCGGAAACATTTTCCATCTTATTGCTGTCCGTCTCAGCGTGAATATCCGGAATTTCATGCCCCAGCGTACCATTATCCTCGATACAAAGCTGATAAAGGGCAGGATGCTCCCGGAGAAGAATATTGACGGAATCCGCATTACTGTGCCGCATCACATTGGAAAGCCCTTCTTTTGTAATACTGATCAGACTGTATTTCACCTCTCTTGGAACCTGCCTGGACATATCATAGGTGAGGGTTACCGGGCAGAAGCTGAAATCTTTTACAAGTCCCTTTATGGCATCTTCCAGATTCACCGCATCATCGTGAAGATCATGGACACTGGAACGGATGCTGTTCATGGCGCCGTTCAGAGATTCTTCCAGATTTCCAAGAAGAGGATCAAGGGATTCATCTTTGTTGATGGTTTTGCAGGCAGCAGTCATAAGAATGGAGCGGGAGAGCACATGGCCTACATTGTCATGGATTTCCCGTGCGATCCGGTTTCGCTCCCTGAGAGTTGCAGCATAGATCTCATAATCCTGTTTTTCCAGAAGCGCCTTGTTTTTTTCGGAAAGAAGAAGTGCGTGTTCTTCGCTGTCATCACGGCTCTGACGGAAATTCCGGGCAAGGAGTTCATATTGCCTGGTATGAGACCAGAGAAAAAACGCCAGGATAAAACCAAAGCTTCCGGCGAGACAGAGAATTTCCGGAAACTTGTGGAACTGAAAAGCAAGGAGTCCCCAGAATGGAAGTTCCACCACTGCCAGAAGAAAAAGTCTGGCAGATAATGTCTGATACAGAAGCAGTGGGAAAAACAGAAGAAGATCCGTAATCCACAGGGAACAGAACCCAAAAACCACATAACTTCCGGCAAGAACCGGAAGGATATTTCCGGAGGTTTTCAGCACTGGTAGAGAATTGTAGGGCCAGGATTCTGTTTCAGATGTCCTGCACAGATAAGTAACGCAGCCAAGGATCACTGTAAAAAGGAGGGAGAATACAAGGGACTGATCTGCAGGTACATAAAAAAATGCCAGCATACTGTATAAGAGTAATATGGCGGAATCTGTAAAATAACGCATAAAAAAAATAAACCCTCCTTTCCCGGAATTACAGCAATGTATTTTCATTATAGTATACCAGCTCCTTACCTGCAAAGAAAAATCTGTTTTCTTACAAAAGACATGACATTTGTCATCCGCAGTTAATGACATCCCACACTTGGAGCAGACAGAAGAAAAAGTTATAATGGCATCATAAAAGAAATATAAATTTCTGAGATAAAACAGAAAAGTCCCGTTTAATGGACTGTGAAAAAGGAGGAAAAAATATGCCACAGGGTATGGTTCACATAGAAAATCTGGTAAAACGGTATGGTGATCTTACCGCACTGAATCATCTGGATCTGGATATCCGGGAAGGTGAGATCTTTGGATTGCTTGGCCCCAACGGTTCCGGAAAAACAACGGCCATCAGCTGTCTGTTGTCCCTGCTGAAATACGACAGAGGTCAGGTGGAAATTTTCGGGGAAGAGATGAAACCGGACAGCTATAAGATTAAAGAACAGATCGGCATCGTGCTTCAGAATGTAGCCGTTTTTGAGGAACTGACAGTACAGGAAAATATTGATTATTTCTGCGGCCTTTACATAAGAGACAAGAAACGAAGAAAAGAGCTGGTGGAGGAAGCCATTGAATTTACAGGCCTGGAAGATTTCCGGAAAATGCATCCCAGGAAGCTTTCCGGAGGTCTTCTGCGCCGACTGAACATTGCCTGCGGGATCGCTCACAAACCAAGGCTGATCATCATGGATGAGCCAACGGTAGCCGTAGATCCTCAGAGCAGAAACAAGATCCTGGAAGGAATCCAGACACTGAACCGGCAGGGCTCCACCATTATCTACACTTCCCACTACATGGAAGAGGTAGAGCAGATCTGCACCAGGATCGCCATCATGGATCACGGAAGAGTGATCGCGCAGGGAACAAAAGAGGAACTGAAGCAGATGATCAAAACAGGAGAGACCATCACAGTGGAAGCCATTGCCCTGGAAGAAAAAAATCTCCAGGATATCCGCACACTGGATCATGTGTTTGATGTGCAGTACGAAAAACAGGTGCTGGTCGTGCGCTGTACCGATGCCAGGCATAACCTGATCCGTCTTCTTAATTATCTGCAGAGCCAGGATATTTCTTTTGGAAGAGTCTTTTCGGAGCTTCCTACACTGAACGATGTATTTCTGGAGATCACCGGAAAACAGCTGAGAGATTAGGAGGTGAGCTGAAATGCTGCATTTACTGAAATACAGTTTTCTTTCCAAGGTCCGGAATTTTAATATCATCTTCTGGCCGCTGGTTTTTCCACTTGTGCTTGGAACTTTTTTCTACTTTGCATTTGGAAATATCAATGAAGCAGATTTTCAGATCGTTCCGGTGGCAGTTGTGAAGAAAGATACTGCAGATACGTTTTTCCTGACCTATCTTGATCAGGTGGAAAAAAGCAGCCCGGATCTTTTAAAGGCAGAAGAAATGCCGGAAAAGGAAGCACTGGAAGCCCTGCAGGATAAAAAAATAAAAGGAATTTATTATGTGGGAAAAGATCCTTCCCTTACAGTAGCAGGGACCGGAATGGAAGAGAGTATTCTCCAGACAGTTCTTGACAGCTGTGGGAATACCAGAGCAACCATCACCAACATTATGAAAAAAAATCCCCAGATGGATATGAAAACCATGAAAACCCTGTTAAGCTCCCAGGATTTGGTAAAGGAAGTTTCCCTTGGGGGCCGTACCATTGACGGAAATGTGCAGTTCTTTTACGCACTGATCGCCATGGCCTGCCTGTACGGATGCTTTATCGGTTTTGGCTCTTCTATCGGGATCCAGGCCAACATCACACCTCTGGCAGCCAGACGTTGTGTGACACCGACCCATAAGCTGAAACTGATCCTTACAGACCAGCTGGCATCTTTTGCCTTGGGCTATATGGATGTGATCATTCTGATCCTGTATCTCCGTTATATTCTCAATCTGGATTTTCAGGGACAGATGGGAAAAATGCTGGTGGTATCTTTTTTCGGAAGTCTCATCGGCGTATCCATGGGAATGTTTATCGGTAGCTTTGGAAAAATGCAGGAAGGTGCCAAGATCGGGATCATGCTTGGAATCTCCATGGTAAGCAGTTTCCTTGCGGGACTGATGAACGGAAATATGAAGGATATCGTGGAAAAAAGTGCCCCGTTTGTAAACCGGATCAATCCGGCATCACTGATCGCCGATGCATTTTACTGTATCAATGTATATGATGATACAGCCAGATATTACAGAAGTCTGGCTACACTGGCAGTGATGTGTGTGGTGCTGGTGATGGCATCCTTTTTCATGGTCAGGAGGGAACGTTATGACAGTATTTAAAGGCTATATGAGAATTATGAAAAAAAATACAGGCCTGATCCTCCTGTATCTGTGCATCTTTTTCGGGGTGACAATGGCACTTCAGGCAGCAGCAGGTAAGGAAACGTATACCAGCTATGAAAGCGAAAAAATAAAGATCGGTGTGGTGGATAAAGATAACGGGCCACTGGCAGAAGGACTGGTAAAATGGTTTGAAAACACCCATCATGTGACTATGCTGGAAGACAATAGGGAGAAGCTTCAGAAAGAGCTTTTTTACAGAAATATAGAGTACATCGTGGTGATCCCTGAGGATTTTTATGAGAGCTGTATGGTAAACGGGGAAAGTATTTCCGTGACAAAGGTGCCTGGATCCTACTCAGCATATTATGTAGATCAGCAGCTTGAGAACTGCCTCAACACCATGCGGACATATCTGGAAGCCGGTTTTTCCAAGGAGGAAGCGGCAGCAGCGATCCTGGATGAAAAAAGAGGAGAAGTCACCATGCTGGATACAGACGGAAATGGCAGTACCCCTGGATGGCTCTATTATTTCCGCTATATGCCATATCTGTTTCTTGCTGTGCTCTGCTATGTCATGGGATATGTGCTGATGGCTTTCAAAAAAAATGATATTCCTGAAAGAATGCAGGCGTCGGCAGTCTCGGCAAGAAGACAAAGCCTGGAAGGACTTCTGGCCATGTTTGTCATGGGCGGGGGCTTATGGGGAATCGGTATGGCAGGTGCCATTCTTATGTATGGAAAAACATTTCCAGGTTCAGAGAACTTCGGATACTATGTACTGAACACCCTGGTGATGATGGCAGTGGCACTTTCTCTTTCCTACCTGATCGGGCTTTTTGTAAAAAACAGCAACATGTTAAGCGGGATTGCCAATATCCTGTCTCTTGGAATGTGTTTTCTGTGTGGTGTTTTTGTTCCCATGAATGTTATGGACAGAAATGTCCTGAAGGTGTCTCAGTTTCTTCCTGTATACTGGTATGAAACGGTAAATGAGACTCTTGGAAGCTACAGCCACCTCACAGGTGAGGCAGCTGCATCCGTTTGGAAAGGTATCGGGCTGGAAGCTATGTTTGCGATTGCTTTTGTCTGCATGATCCTGGTGGTGACCAGGTATCAGAGGCAGAAATAAACAGAAGTAACTGAAGAAGATCAGTCCCAGTTTTCATCCGGGTATTTCATATTCCATTCTTTACGAAGATAGGTCATGATATCCATAACGTCTTTTGTATAATTCAGATATAAGCCGGAGGTATCACGTGTAAGAACTGCATGTTCCATATCCTCCATCTCATAAAGCAGTGCATCGGAAGTGTCACCGCAGGAAATTTCAGTTTTTTCTCCTGTCTCTGCATCCACGATCACTGCTTTATCTGCACGTGGATATTCCATGATCTCGATATAACCTTTCTCACAGCTGATCATGGCACGTTTCGGCTGTTTGGAGTGCATGGAAAGTGCGACAGTCGCCATCTGACCGGAAGGATTTTTAAGAAGAATGGTTGCCTGCTCATCAGAACCGGTAGGAGAAGGCTTCCACTGGCTTAAGATCTCATCCGGTTTTTCATCCATAAAACTTCGGACAATGGAGAGTGCGTAAACACCGATATCCAGCATGGCACCGCCTGCCAGGTTCATATTGAAAAAGCGGTTGTTCATGTTATATTCTTTAAAACTTCCAAAATTCATGGTGATCATCTGGACTTTTCCCAGAGAGCCGCTTTTGACTGTTTCCCAGAGTTTTTTGTAAATGGGCATATGCCAGATGGTCATGGCCTCGGCAAGAATGAGATTTTTTTCCCTGGCCAGAGCGATCATTTCATCCAGCTCACGGCTGTTAAGGGCGATGGATTTCTCCACAAAAAGGTGCTTGCCGTGAAGCAGTGCTTTTTTCATAAAGGCATAATGGGTATTGTGAGGACTTGTAATGTAGATAATATCCACATTTTCGTCAGTAAACATTTCATCAATTTCTGAATAAACCTTCTGTACACCGTATTTTTCTGCAAAGGCAACGGCTTTCTCATAGGTACGGTTTCCAACTGCATACAGCGGTTTTCCCATTTTCTGAAGTGCCTGCGCCATCTGATTGGCGATCACACCGGTACCAAGAACTGCCCAGTTTAAACGTTCTTTCATGATCAAATCCTCCCTGTGAATGAAAAATATAAAAAGTATATAAATTTTCACTTTTAAAATATGAGGTTATTATACTAACCTTACGAAGAAAACGCAATGGGCAGATTTACCAACATTGCGAATATCTGTTTTATAAAAAGAAAAGCAGGAAAAATTCCGTACCTTAACAAATATTAAGAAAAATATTATTTCTCCTGTAAGGTTACGACCTTACGATAGCTTCAGATGAACAAAAGAACACAACATAAAGGTTCCGGCAGCAGTTATGTTACCGGATCAAAAGGAGGATAAACATGGATATCGTAAGGCCAGCCATTGCAGGAATTCTGGAATCCAGCGACTGCCAGGTAACTGTAGAAAAAGGAGAAGGAAATGTAGATTTTTCCATGGAAAGCTCCGTGATCAACCAGTATGGAAACCAGATCCGTAAAGTAGCACTGGAAACTCTGAAAAATCTTGGCGTCAGCGACGTAAAACTTACCATCGTAGACAAAGGTGCATTGGATTGTACGATCAAAGCACGTATTGAAGCAGCAGTTTACCGCTCTGTATTACAGACGGAACATTTACCATGGGGAGGGGATATCCGATGAACAATCCGAACAAAAAAAGACTGAGAAGAACAATGATGTTTCTGAATGCTCAGAAACCGGGACTTATCAAAGATTCATACATTTATAAACCAGATTCTATCATGCTGGACCTAGAAGACGCAGTAGCAGAGAACCAGAAAGACGCGGCACGTTTTTCCCTGTATCATGCACTGAAAACAATTAACTATCGTGGATGTGAACGGGTAGTCAGGATCAACGGCCTGGACAGCCCTTACTGGAAAGAAGATATCCGCTGCTCTGTTGCCGGTGGATGTGATTCCATCCGTATCCCGAAAACAGAAAGCGCACAGGATGTAAAGCTTGTGGAGCGTGAAATTGCCTATGCGGAAAAAGAGTTCGGCCGTCCTGAGGGAAGCGTCCTGATCATGGCAGCTGTGGAATCTGCCAGAGGTGTGATGAAGGCTCTTGATATCTGCGAGTCCAGTGAGAGACTTTTCGGCATTGCCCTTTCCGGCGGTGATTACACAAAAGATCTTCAGACACATATTACAGGAACAGGAATCGAGCTGATGGGTGCGAGACAGAATCTTGTGATTGCGGCAAGAGCAGCAGGAGTACAGTGTTTTGATACGGTTTATACAGACCTTGACAACATGGAAGGATTCCGTCAGGATGTGGAAACCATCCATCTTATGGGATTTGACGGAAAATCCATTATCAATCATCTCGTCATCATACATCCCGCAGGTATAATCCAGGTTTGCATCTCTTCGGATCCCCTCAGCAGCAAGCAGCTCATCGACCAGATGATTTCCGTATTTATCTGCCTGACGGATCTGGGTGATAATATAATCAGACATGGCAATCTCCTTAGAATTCAAAGATGTTTATATAGCAATCTTATAACAACCGGAAAAAGATGCAAAGAAAAAGTCGGATTCACAAATGGAATAAAGTGATAGAGAAAATGAGGAATCCCCGTAAGTGTTATAGTTTTACATGGACAGAAATTGTCAAAATGATTATAATAAAAGAATTAACATTATTATCGTGTGAAGAGGGTTTTTATGGAAAAATATTTTACTATTGTAAGTGACGGTTCCTGCGATCTGCCGGAAGAAATCGTGAAAGAAAAAGAAATCGGCGAGGTGCATTTCCTGGTTTCTTTTGACGGAAAAGAATATAAAAAAGAAGGTGTAGAAATCCGTCTGGAGGATTTTTACGGGAAAATGGTGGCGGAGTCCAATGTTTTTCCGCTGACAGCGGCACCGTCTCCAAATGATTATTATGAAGTTTTTAAAGAAAAGGCAAAAGAGGGAAAAGATATCCTTTGTATCTGTATTTCCACCAAGCTTAGTTCCTCCATGCAGTCCGCAGAGATCGCAGCAAAGATGCTTGCAGAGAAGTATCCGGACATTCAGGTGAAGATCATTGACTCTCTGGCCTGTACGTTGATGCAGGGGCTTTATGTGCTGGAAGCCTGCAGACTTCGTGACCTGGGTTATACTCTGAAAGACAGCATTGAAAGAATGAACCAGCTGACAGATACCCAGAGGATCTTTTTTACGGTAGGAAATCTGGAATATCTGGAGCACGGCGGACGCATTGGAAAGGTTGCCAGCATTGCAGGTAAGCTTCTCAATGTGAAACCGCTGATTACCTTAAAGGACGGTGAGATTTATTCACCGGGGCTGAAAAGGGGCAGAAAAAAATCTATGGCAGGAACCATTGACCTGCTTCTTGATTACATGGAAGAGAACGGGTATACTCCAGAGAACTGTTCCCTGGTCATTGGTTACTGCTATGGATATGAAGAAGCGGAGAGCTTCCAGAAAATGCTGATGCAGAGCCTGGAAGAAAAATTCGGAACAACAGAGACAGTTCCCATTCACCGGATCGGAGCTACCATCGGTGTGCATACAGGCCCGTATGCCATTGGGATTGGAATCATCCGGCGGAGTGATATGGTATAAGTTTAAGAAAGAACAGGGCCGGCAGACGATTAATGTCTGTCGGTCCTGTTTTGGTATCTGCGGGCCGGATGATAAACAAGCACTGCGATGAGAATAAGCAACGCTGTTGTGGACAGGCTGACAGGATAAACCATCATCAGGCTGGAAAAACTGCGGTGGTTCGGGAATACGGCATATACCCATGCAATCCTGGTTCCGCAGACACCGATGGTTGTAAGCAGTGCCGGGACAAAAGAAATCCCGAAACCCCGGAGATAGCCGGACATGATCTCATAGAGCAGACTGAAAATGTATGCGGAAAAGATAATGACCAGACGGGTATAACCGATGTCAATAACCTGGGGATCACTGTTAAACAGGGAGAGCAGGAATTTTCCGCTGGAGAGGATCAGGATGGCAGCTGCGGCAGTTGTTACCAGACCTTCGGCTACACATAACAGCAGAACTTTTTTGCATCGCCGGATCTGCTTTGCGCCATAATTCTGTCCCACGAATGTTGTGCAGGCCTGGCTGAATGAATTAAATACATAATATACCAGGATCTCAATATTGAAGGCTGCACTGGATGCTGCGATCACAAGAGTTCCAAGACTGTTGATAGCAGACTGGATCACCAGATTGGCGATATTAAATACGGCACTCTGGATTCCGGCAGGAAGTCCGATCCGCAGGATCTTCAGGAGACAGGCTCTGTCAATGGATAGTTTATGTAAGTCAAGATGTACCCATTTCTCTGTTTTTGTCAGTTTGATAAAAAGAATGGAGGAGCTGACAATATTGGCGATCACTGTGGCTGTGGCAACTCCGTTCACATTCATTCCAAGGACGATTACAAAAAAGAGATTCAAAAGCACATTCAATACACCGCCGCAGAACAGGGCCAGAAGAGGTGTCCTGGTATCGCCGGTACTGCGGAAAATAGCAGCCTCAAAATTAAAGAGAAAGATCACAGGCAATCCCAGAAGATAAATACGGATATACAAAAGTGCATATGGAAAAACATCTGCCGGAACATTAAGCAGATTTAAGAAATTTCCGATCAGCCATTCTCCAAGCAAAGTAGTCAGGATACCTGCCAGAAAAGCGGCCAGAACGGAAGTGTGCACAGCTTTCTGGACTTCATGCTCATCTTTTCTCCCGATAGCATTGGCAATGACAACATTGGTTCCCAGGGAGAGACCGATGAAAAGATTCAGGATCACGCCGATCACAGGGCTGTTGGCACCTACCGCAGCAATGGCAACAGTACGGTCTGTGCTGGCAAAATTTCCTACGATCGCAATATCCGATGCGTTAAACAGCTGTTCCAGAATTCCGGTTGCTGCTACAGGGAGAGCGTACAGAGGAATCTTATTCCAGATAGAACCGTTCAGGATATCCAGCTTTGCGGTCTGTTTTTTTGATTTCATAAAGAACACCTCATTGATTTTAGTAAAATGATAATGCAAACAGAAGCTTTTTTGCCTCATACCATATACAGTATATATCCTTGGAAAAATAATAGCAAATACCTATTAACTATGATATTATATAGCTAATAAGAATGATAGGAAGATGCTTATGGAAGTTCGTGAATTACGTTATTTTCTGGCAGTGGCAAGGGAAGAGAATATCACAAGGGCAGCAGAGAGCCTGCATATTGCACAGCCTTCTCTGTCAAAGCAACTGATGGAACTGGAGAAGAAACTTGGGAAAAAACTTCTGATCCGTGGAAAACGGAAGATCACTCTGACAGAGGAGGGGGTTCTTTTGCGCAAGCGGGCAGAAGAAATCCTGGAACTGGTGGAGAAGACCCAGCAGGAAATCAGCTCAGATACGGAAGATGTCATCGGAGATATTTATATGGGTGGAGGTACGCCGCCATCGGTTCTTGGGGCAGCTGCGAAGCTTCGGGAACGATATCCGGATGTGAAGTTTCATTTTTACAGTGGAGATGCCACAGACGTGTCGGAGCGATTGAACCATGGAACACTGGATTTTGCAGTTATGCTGCAGCCCATTGACAATATGAAATACGATTTTTTTTCCCTGAAAGAGATTTCACAATGGGGAATCCTTGCAAAGAAAGACGATCCATTTTCCAGCGGAAAAGTGATAACAAAAGAAGATATCAGGACAATGCCTCTCATCATGCATCAGAGAATTGGTCTTCAGAATGAGATTGCGCACTGGGCAGAAATGGATGTGGAGGACTTAAATATTGCGGCAACCTATAATGTGGTTCATGGAAGCCCCATTTCTTTTGTACAGCAGGGGTTAGGGTATTTTCTGACAACCAGAGAGATGCTGGCACCGGAACTGGATCCGGAAGTATGTTTTCTTCCGCTGGAACCCCAGCTTCCTACCAGACAGGCTCTGGTATGGAAAAAGCATGCGGTATTCAGTAAGGCAGCAGAGATATTTAAGAGTATAATTATAGAATAGATCAGGAGGAAAAAGTAATGAAAACAAGAAGATTAGGAAAAACAGAGCTTCAGGTCAGTGAGATCGGTTTTGGAGGAGAATGGCTGGAGCGCCATCCGGAGGAGGAAAGTATTGAGCTGATCCATTATGCATCTTCAAAAGGAATCAATATCCTGGACTGCTGGATGCCGGACCCGAAATCCAGAAATATCATTGGGGAGGGAATTAAGGAGAACCGTGACAAATGGTTTATCCAGGGACATATCGGATCAACCTGGAAGGATGAGCAATATTACCGTACCAGAGAGATGGAGTATGTGCGTCCTGCATTCGAAGATCTTTTAAAAAGACTCCAGACGGATTATATTGATCTTGGAATGATCCATTACGTAGATTCTGAGGAAGAATGGGATGATCTTCAGCAGTCTGAATATATGGATTACGTAATGGAACTGAAGAGAACAGGTGTGATCCGTCATATCGGTATGAGCTCCCATAATCCGAAAGTGGCGAAGAAAGCGGCAGAATCCGGCTATGTGGAGATGATCCTTTTCAGCATCAATCCTGCTTTTGACATGCTTCCTGCAAGTGAGAACATTGATACCATGTTTGCAGAAGAGTTTGACAGCAGTCTGAAGGGAATCGATGCAGACCGTGCCCGCCTGTACAAAGCATGCGAGGAAAATGATGTGGGAATCACAGTTATGAAGGGATTTGCAGGTGGAAGACTTTTTGATGAAAAACGTTCTCCTTTCGGTGTAAGCCTGACACCGGTACAGTGCATCCATTACGCACTTACAAGGCCGGCAGTCTGTTCCATCATGTGCGGCTACGATACAAAAGAGCAGGTCAATGATGCCGTAGCATATGAAACAGCAACGGAGGGAGAAAAAGATTACGCGTCTGTGATCGCCAATGCACCGTTCCATTCCTATAAAGGAGAGTGCACCTACTGCGGACACTGCAAGCCATGTGCGGCAGAACTGGACATTGCCATGATCAATAAATTCTACGATCTTGCCACCATGCAGCCGGAAGTCCCCGCAACCATAAGATCCCACTATGAACTTCTGGAGCACAAAGCCTCCGAATGCATCGGCTGCCAGGAATGCGAAACTCGCTGCCCGTTTGGAGTGCCGATCGCAGAGAGGATGGAGAAAACTGCGAAGTTGTTTGGGTGTTGATATCTGATACAGGAGGCCTTGGGAATGATGAAACAAAACATAGAAAAGTCAAGAGAACTGGAGTTTGCGATATTTTGTATTGAAAATATAGCAGCAAAACTGGGTGTAAGTGCAGAAAAGGTATATGATGCGCTGACAGAAAAAAGTGATATTTTGAATGATTACATCATTCCGGAATATGAGATACTTCATACCCAGGGGAAAGAATATATTGTGGATGATATTATTGAGGTTATGAAAGAGAGAGGTGTTTTGTAATGATAGTATATCATGGCTCATGGCTTGAAGTGAAAAATCCAGATTTAAAACATTCCCGGTCAGATGTTGATTTTGGTAAAGGATTTTATGTGACACCTCTCAGAGACCAGGCTGTGAAATGGTGTGGAAAATTCAAACGGCGCGGTAAACAAGGGATTGTTACAACCTTTAAGTTTGAAGAAAACGCACAGGAAAATCTGAAAATTTTGAAATTTGATTCTTATTCTGAAGAATGGCTGGATTTTATTATGAATTGCAGAAGAGAAAAGGATGATTCAGATTATGATATTGTTATGGGCGGAGTGGCCAATGATAAAGTGTTCAATACGGTTGAACTGTATTTTGATCAGTTGATTGACAAAAATGAGGCAATTAGCAGACTGAAGTATGAAAAGCCGAATATGCAAATCTGTTTTCGCACAGAGGAGTCTTTGGAGCATCTTCATTATGAGAGGAGTTTTGAAGTATGAATGCTAATCCGATTTTGTTACAAAAGAAATATGTACGGATAGTAGAATTATTTGCAGAAAAAATGGGGATTTCTGTTGAAACAGCATTGGGTATTTTTTATCATTCACAGCTGTATCAGTTGATAAGTGAGGGAATTTCAGATATGCATTGTATGAGTGATGGATATCTGGCGGAAGAGCTGGAAATAGAATATAACAAAAAACAGCCATGGAACATGGAATAAGTAACAAGGGGAAAAATTCATGCAGGTAGAACAATACGTAATGGCCTATGGCATTGAGCAGGACAGGATCAGGGCAATCATTCCGGAGGGATTTGTTTCTCTGCGTCCGGTTCTCAGAATCAATGCAGAGATCCAGGACAACAGTAATGGTTATCTGGAATTTAACACACCGGTAGAAAAAGACAATGCGGGATGTTATTTCCTGAAAGAAACACCGGAATTAAAAAAGCCGGAGACGATCACCGAGAATAAAGAATTCTGTGACTGCACATTTCAGTGGAAGTTTACTGAAAAGGATGCCCATGGTGTCAGCATCGGAAAAACCCTTCCAGCCTATCCACAAGAGCCGGAAACGACCTATCCCAGAGATACATTTACAGCAGAAAATGCAGCAAAAATTCCATGCAGACAGGTGCTGGGAACATATAAAGTTATTTTTGAAAGATAGTAAAGTAAAGATAACGAAAAAACAGTCATAGCAGACAGAAAATAGACTAATACAGGGCAAGAGGAGGACTAGCTTATGTTTCGAAAAATGAGAAGATCCAAACAGGAATTAACCAAAGAAGAATGTATCGAAATCCTGAAAAAAGAACCAAGAGGCGTGCTTTCCGTGCAGGGAGAGGATGGATATCCCTATGGAATGCCTATGACCCACTGGTATAACGAGAAAGATGGAAAAATCTATTTCCACGGAGCAAAATCTGGTCATAAGATTGATGCCATCAAAAATTGTGACAAAGTTTCATTCTGTGTTATGGACGAGGGATATCGAAAGGAAGGAGAATGGGCACTAAACATTCGAAGTGTGATTGTGTTTGGACGCCTCCGTATAGTGGAAGAACCGGAAAAGGTCGTGGAAATCTGCACAAATTTATGCAAAAAATTCACGGATGATAAAGCATACGTGGAACATGAACTGAAACATTCCGGTCCTGCAGTTCTCTGCCTGGAGCTGGAACCGGAGCATATGACCGGAAAACTGGTAAACGAATCCTGAAAATCGCCTGCGGAGAAGAACATCATGGAAAATACAGAGAAGAAAATAAAAATTCTGATAAAGCCACAGTGTGAACCGGAAATCCGAAACAGGTTTATAACAAAATTCGGAAAGAAATGTGAGTTTGTTTTTGAAGAAAATGAAACCAGGGACTCCATTACAACAGCAGAGGTTGTGATCGGAGAACCGGAAGAATCGGAACTTCGGAAAGCCGAAAATCTCCATTGGATCCAGCTGACCTGGGCTGGCGCAGACAAATATACAAAAATGAAAATATTCCCGGAAACTATTACATTGACCAATGCTTCCGGAGCTTTCGGAAAAATTATATCGGAATATGTGATCGGGAACATCATTGCCCTGTATCGAGGACTTCCTGTTTACTGGAAAAACAAGCAGGAATGTCTCTGGGTACAGAATAGATCATCAGACACCATATATGGAAAAAATGTTCTTATCCTGGGAACCGGTGACATCGGAAAAAACATCGCTCACAGAATGCAAGCATTTGAAACCCATGTGACTGGAATAAAAAGAACAGCAGTCTCAGAACATTCGCAGCAGCTGAAAGACTTTGATGAGGTATACGATCTGACAGCACTGGATGATAAACTGCCACAGGCGGACATTGTGATCGGCTGCCTTCCGGGAACTTTGGAAACAAAAGGACTTCTGAATTACGACCGTCTGCATTCCATGAAAAAAGATGCAGTTCTAATCAATGTAGGAAGAGGAAGCCTTATTCCAACAGAAGACCTGATCCGGGCATTACAGGAGGGCCACTTAAAAGGCGCAGTCCTGGATGTATTTGAGACAGAACCACTTCCGTTCGATTCTCCGCTGTGGGAAATGGACCAGGTTATTCTCACCCCACACATCGCAGGCCCAAGTTTCGGAGGAAACGCAGAAGTTCAGGATATGATCTGGAACATTTGCATGGAAAATCTGGAACGATATCTGAACGGAAAAGAATTAAGGAATATTGTCCGGTTAAATGAGGGATATTAACAAAGGCGATGAATATCGGTGCAAGGCTCGTACCCGGAAGTATCTCAGGAAAATTTGCCGGGAAAATTAACGGATGATTTCGCTTCAGTTCGATATTGAGAGGGAGATTTTCCTACAAGTTTTTTAAAAATCCTGCAAAAATAACTGACATTGTCATATCCGACTCTGACAGAAACGCTGGCTATTTTGTCAGAGCTTTCCCTTAATATTTTGCAGGCGATGCTGATACGATATTGAATAAGATACTCGACCGGGGATATTCCGATATTTTCCCGGAAATAGCGTAAAGCGGTGTTGGGACTGATATTCGCGGCAGCTGCAATATCTGTCAGTGATATTGGGGCGGCGTAGTGTGTCTGGATATACTCGAGCATTATTGGAATCATGCGTTCAGAGTGTGAAGGCAGAACACTTGATCTGGGAGTAAGCTGTTCCGGGGAAAGATGCTCTGTCATAATAAGCCAGATTTCACTTAAAAGGTTATGAATGAGAAGCTCCTGTCTTTCCGGTGAGGCCAGATTAAGAAACAATTGACCGCAGAGATCCAGAATATGTTTTTGCCATGTTTGCTGCTTGAAAATAACGCAGGGAAGCATGGCATTTTCTAATGGCAGAATATATTTTTTGTAAATAAGACTTTCACCTGGAGCAAGAAAAGTGGGGGAAAATACAATATTAGGCATGACGCCATAGTTTTCGGCTGTGAAATGATGCAGCATACCACTGTTGATAAAAATTCCTTCGCCGGAATGTAAGGTATAGGTTTTCTGCTCAACCTGGCAAGTAACAGTACCCTCTGAAACGCAGATGATCTCAAATTCCTTATGCCAGTGCCAATTGATATCGTTATTATAAAATTTTCGAGTATCATCTATATAAAATTTCAAAGGAAAATCAGGTCCGCCGTGTTTTTTTGTTTCCTGCAGATTGCTGTTTGTATGAATGTTCTGCATGAGATTACAGAATTCCTTTCTGTTATATATAGTGATATTGTACTATAAAATGAAAGAAAAGTGCAATTACAATTTCAAAACGTGGTGATATAATACAAAAGGCTGAAAAGGAATCAAAATAACATGGAGGAGGATTTCTGATGAAAGACAAATATCAGAAAACGGTATATGCCTGTTTTGTGGGTTACATCGTGCAGGCAATCGTAAATAACTTTGTGCCGCTGCTTTTTCTGACATTTGAAAAAAGCTACCATATTCCACTGAGCCAGATCACAATGCTGATCACATTCAATTTCGGGATCCAGCTGCTCATTGATCTTCTGTCTGCAAAATTTGTAGACCGGATCGGCTACCGGATTTCCATTGTTCTGGCTCATGTATTTTCAGCGGCAGGACTGATCTGCCTGGTGATCCTGCCGGATCTTTTGCCTAATGCATTTGCGGGATTATTTATTTCCGTAGTGATCTATGCAGTAGGCGGCGGATTGATCGAAGTGCTGATCAGCCCTATTGTGGAGAGCTGCCCAAGTGATAATAAAGAAAAGGCAATGAGCCTTCTGCATTCCTTTTACTGCTGGGGTCATGTGGCAGTGGTCCTGCTTTCCACGATCTTTTTCCGTATATTTGGAATTGAAAACTGGAAGATCATGGCACTGATCTGGGCGATTGTTCCTATTGTAAATGGTATTACATTTACAAAAGTTCCTATCGCAACTCTGATCGAAGAGGGCGAGACAGGAATGACAATAAGAGAATTATGCAGGAATAAGACATTCTGGATCCTGATGTTAATGATGCTGTGTGCCGGTGCAAGTGAACAGGGTGTCAGCCAGTGGGCTTCAACATTTGCGGAGCAGGGACTGGGAGTAACCAAGACCATCGGAGACCTTGCAGGTCCTATGGCATTTGCGATCCTGATGGGAAGTTCCAGAGCCTTTTATGGAAAATTCGGAGACAGGATGGATCTGGACAAATTTATGATCGGCAGCAGCATTCTCTGCATTATTTCCTATCTCTGCATTTCCCTTGCACCATCTGCATTTGTGTCACTGATCGGCTGTTCCATCTGCGGATTTTCCGTGGGAATCATGTGGCCGGGAAGCTTCAGCAAGGCATCCATGGCACTGCGAAGAGGAGGTACATCCCTGTTTGCGCTTCTTGCACTGGCCGGAGATGTAGGATGCTCCGGAGGTCCGACTTTAGTTGGATTTGTGTCCGGGATATTATCAGACAACCTGAAAAAAGGAATCCTGGCAGGGGTTATTTTCCCTGTATTTTTGCTGGTGGGAATTCTGCTTTTGGGAAAGAGCCGGAGTGCAGAGTGAAATAATTCTTAAATTTTATAAATTGCTATTGACAATAGTACGATTTCGAACTAATATCTAACGGTACGAAATCGTACTATTTTTTATGGAGGTAAATATCATTGACGAACCGGGAAAAAATTGACCGGATCTATGAATCAGCACAGAAAATAGATCAGGTATATGATGTATGGGCTACGAAACATAAATTAACTTTATATGAAATGATGATGTTTTATGAAATTTTTCAGAAGGAAAACAGGGAGATCACACAGAAAGAGTTAAGTATGAAACTGGGAGCACCTAAGACTTCTGTTAACAGCCTTATTAAGAAACAGTTAAATGCAGGATATATCTGGATGCAGGTTAATCCACAGAACAAAAGAGAAAAGATCATATCACTGACAGAAAGTGGAGAACGTTTTGCCAGAAATCTGGTTCAGCCGCTGTTTCAGTATGAGGAAGAAGTCATAGGAATGCTGGATGACAGAGATGTGGAAACTATTATTACAGTACAGAATAAATTTGCGGATATCTTACTGAGTAAGATGGAAGATATATAAGAGAGGAGATATTTTTTGGATACACAAGTTAAATTAGAACATGAAGTCAGTTTCCGCTGGCTGATCGTATTTGCATTGCCAACGATTTTATCCAGTATTTTTTCCAGCCTGTATTCTACGGTGGATGGGATTTTTATTGCAAGACTGGTGGATACAGATGCGTTATCTGCGATCAATATCACAATGCCAATGATCTTTCTTGCGTCGGCAATCGGAATGATGTTTGGCAGTGGTGGAAATGCACTGGTAGCAAAAAAATTAGGAGAAGGTAAGCAGAGAGAAGCACAGGAAGATTTTTCACTTTTGATGGCTGTGGCATTTATATTTAGGAAGATAAGCGGGAATCCTCGGTAATTCAATTGCCGAGATGAAAGCGTAAACTGTGCATATCTGCACATTATAAGTAAAAT
>NZ_WQQB01000031.1:0-553 GCF_018785565.1 Blautia sp. MCC283
ATGACTGGGGTGAAGTCGTAACAAGGTAGCCGTATCGGAAGGTGCGGCTGGATCACCTCCTTTCTAAGGAAAAAGTAGAGTAATTGAAATGTGTTTTACTGTTGAGTTATCAAGGCAACTGAATAACGATATTTCTGGTAGCGATGCGCTTAGGGGACACACCCGTTCCCATCCCGAACACGACGGTTAAGACCTAAGCGGCCGATGGTACTGCACTGGAGACG
Organism: Blautia sp. MCC283; assembly: GCF_018785565.1. Lineage (NCBI taxonomy): Bacteria > Bacillati > Bacillota > Clostridia > Lachnospirales > Lachnospiraceae > Blautia > Blautia sp. MCC283. The sequence continues at coordinate 225 of NZ_WQQB01000031.1, forward strand.
GTGTGGGAGAGCAGGTGGCTGCCAGATCAAATGGGGATGTAGCTCAGTTGGGAGAGCACCTGCCTTGCAAGCAGGGGGTCGAGAGTTCGAATCTCTTCATCTCCACTGAAATCGAAAGATTTCAAGATGGGCTTATAGCTCAGCTGGTTAGAGCGCACGCCTGATAAGCGTGAGGTCGGTGGTTCGAGTCCACTTAAGCCCACTGGTTTAAATGAACCAGAACCCCGTAAAGTTCATAATCATGAGCCATAGGGCAAAGGTCCACTTAAGCCCATTGGGTTTTAAGTAATAAAGCCCAATATATTGTACCTTGAAAACTGCATACATGA
>NZ_WQQB01000032.1:0-107060 GCF_018785565.1 Blautia sp. MCC283
TAAGTGCGAGGGAAGGCGATCTCAAAGTTCCGAAGCCCGAACGCCCTCCCTCGCGCTCCCACCCCGTTGGGCACGGAAAGAGTGTTACATCTTCGATGTGTAACACGGTTGACTTTTGTCTGTATGCTGCGGTATCCAGAGTGGGACGCTGTGCCGATCTGGGTTCCTGGATTCTTCGGCACTTATAGTGGAATGTTATACTGAGCTGGTTTCCGAATTCTTCAATATTTACAGTGGAACGTTATACTGAGCTGGTTTCCGAACTCTTCAATATTTACAATAGAGCGTTATACTGACCTGGTTTCCGAATTTTTCAATATTTACTGTGGAACGTTATACTGACCTGATTTCCAAACTCTTCAATATTTATAATGAATCGTTATGCCAATCCTTCTTCTGGGCTCTTCGGTATTTCAGCTAAGACGCTACGCCGATACAGCTACACTCCCACAATCCCAGGACAGGACGCCCCGCGTCCGTCCCCTGCCCGGGTTTTATCTTTTTTCCTGCCGGCTGGAAGTGTCAGCCAGAGGGAGAGGATATCGGTTCGGGCTGTTGCGGAGGAGGGGTGATACAACTTAGGTCCCGGGAGAGGGCGTTATTGCGGCAGGGTCAGCTGTTTGAGCCAGCGGCGAGTTCTGGCCCTGCCGCAATGGTTTTTCTCCCTCTGGCGCCCGGCTTTCTCCCCGTCTCACGAAGCCCTGCCCGAATCGATGCCACATCCCTCTGGCGTCCGGTATCCTATCCTGGCCGATATCTCCTTCCTCTGACGTACATTCCAGCCCAGAAAAAAAGAACGCCACCCCCGCGGCGTCCTTCCAACTCTCCTCTAATTCCCCCCAGAAATCTGCCTGAGCAGCTCAATATCACTAGCCTGAACCTTAATATTCGTAGTCAATTTCTCCCCCTCAGGACTAATATACGTCACCTCAAGAATACTCCCCTCACGAATCCCACGCTTTGAAACAGCACTGCAAAACGCCGGAAACTTCGGATGATTCTGTTTAAACGTATTCCAGGCATTCATAACCTTCATCATATTTCCAAAATTACCAATACCCATAAATAAACACTCCCTTTCACTATATACAGCCGCCATACCCAAAACGTACAGCGGCTGCCAAAACTCAATATAAAACTACATCACAAAAATTACTGTGCTCTCTTTTTGATATAATTCTTAACAATAGGTTTCACTCTATCCTGAATACCAGACGGCAGATGATAATAAACCCTGCGCAGGAAAGTCGGACGAGCCTGCACCGGAGCAGGACCCTCGATCTTTAATTTAATATCATCCTCGATCACCGGAGCAACCTTCACAGGAAACGCCTGATAAGTCTTAACTTCCTTCTCAGAGAACATCACCCCGTTAAGCCACTCATGGAAACGAACCTTCTCTGTTTCCATAATCCCATTAATCTCATTATAATCCGGATCCTGCAGAAACAGCTCATTCTTCATAATATCCAGAGGATTCGTCACCAAACGATTCTCAACATGGAACAGTTTTGTCAGAGAAGAAAATCTCGTCATACCCCTTTTCGCATTACCAATACCAGCAAACGGTTTACCATATATAAGCGCAAAACTCATACCATGGCAGGAATCTGTTAATACATAACTGCTGTTTTTAAAGTAGTAAATCCAATCCTGGAACGTAATATTCTCCAGAACCGTATCCATTCCCATTTTCTCTTTATTCTCCTGGAAATTCCATGGAGTTCCATCCAGAATATGCAATGTACGAAGACCCAACTTTTCTGACAGATACTTAATAACCTCTTTCTTCTCAGGAGTTGGATCCAAAATATAGGTAAGCATATAGGGTTCTGTCTCATTACGGTCAGATTCCGCCGCTATGTCATCATACACACTCTTATCTACCGCAAATACGGGATCCAAAACTCTGGTCGCATCTACACCAAATACCTTCTTCATCAGGCCAACTGCAGACTCCTCACGAACAGAAATTCCATCAAACCGTTTAAAATACTCACTGGCCATAATCCGCTCACGATCCGGTCGGAAATCACGATCATGTCCAAAGGAAGCGGATACCGCAATCTTCTTTTTCTCGTCACGAACAAAATCCATAAGAAAACTGTTTCCAAAATTGCGGGCAATACCATGATTCCATACCTGATCTGATCCAATAACAAAAGAATCACAGATATGGTTCAGCATATGCATCTCATTTAATCGATACCTTCTGCTCACATGGAAATGAGTATCTGCAAAAATACGGCTGTGATTACTCTTATCCAGCTCACGATCCTGGCCAACAAATCCCGGTTTATCGATCATAAGAGTAGACAAGCCCATCTTTTCCAGAATTTTAGACAGGCCATAATATGTCGCAATACTTCCGTAGTTACATCCAAACCACACGCCAAGAATACCTACATCATAACGGCCTTCCATACAATATTTAACCGCTTTATGCATGCTTGTGTAATCAAGCATTTCAAAAAATCTTCTTCTCTGGGAATGAACCTGCATTTTCTCACCAAAACGGTTTTTCTTGACAGCAGCTTCCAGCGGCGTTTTCTCAATGCGTTTTACACTGTCTTTAACAGACTCCAGAACTGCCGCCCCCTTTGCATTATTGGCCAGAACCAGAGAAGTACCACGTCCATCATTAAGATCTCTCTTATACAGGGAAATCCCCCAGAAATCACCCATTGTAAGATCTCCCTGACGCGGGAAAGAAGCATACTTGCAGCTCTCGCATGTTCTCCTTAAGAAAAGACTTCTTGTAAATCCCAGAACAAATGGGTCAAACTCTATTCCGCCTACATATTTCTTTCCGTTTTTAAATACAGCCTCACAGGTTGTACAATTATATCCATAGCGTTTTGTGCGGAAATGAAACTCTTTCAGATTTTCTTTACCAAATGTTTCGTCAACATAACGTTCAAATACTTTCTCAGATGGAGCACCATGACACATCAGGTCAACTGTAAGAAGATTTTCTTCTTCACCGCCAAGATAAGCTTTTAATCCAGCAACCTGACAAGGTGTTCCTGTAAAAAGCACCTTTTTACCTTTCCCAAGAAACTCTTTAACTTTTGGGAAAATATCTCTCAGGTCACTCTGGACATATTTGGAACCACGCATAGGAACAAACTCTTTTTCATTTGTAGCCACTGTATGGAATACCTTAAAATCCTCATCCATCACAACGCCACAGACAACTCCGCCCTGTGCAAATACAGAACGTGCAAGTACTGTAAAAAATCCGCCGGAACTGCTGTCTCTTCGAACGTTATCTTCCGCCCATACCGCATAACTTTCCGGTTCCGGAGCATTGCTCATATCTTTTGGACAGATGGATGGACAGATTTTTCTGCATTTTCCACATCCTGTACATTTTTCTTCGTCTACAACAGGATAGCGAAAGCCCTCTCTATCCTGTTCCATTGTAATTGCCCCGAAAGGACAACTGTAAACACACGCACTACAGCCATAGCACTCTGTTTTCTTTAAATCCCCTATATGTTTTACACTCATTTATCCATCTCCAAATATTTTCTCCAGAAACTTTCTGAAGTGAATTCTTTTCTGTGGTCTCTGTATTCTTTTTCAAGACGTACATGGATCTTCTTGTAACGACTGAAAAGTTTTCGTTCCCTGTTAAACAGTTCAAAGAATCTTTTCTTGTCCATCTCCCTGTACGCACCCATTTTCAGATGTGGATTAACCGCAAGAAGTCTTTTTCTGAAAAAGTATCTGTGCGGTGTATAATACCAGTCATAGGCAATCGGCACAGTTCCCTTTTTCAGCCATTTTTCTGGCCAGAAATGACCATTATAAGTAATTCTGTAGAGGAATGTCTCCAGTGATTTACGCGGAAGATCCTGTGCATAAACGCTGTATACTTTCGTCGGTGCTTCCGGGAAATTAGAAAGCGGCTCCATTTTCTCATTTTTCTGAGATTTTTCTTTCAGGAGCTTCTCCCCCTGATTCTTCATAAAGAATTTATATCCCTTCATATAATCCTCAACTGCATCCAGAAGAAGCTCTGCACCGTCATAATTAAAACGAAGCAGATTTACACGGACCAGCTTGCGGATACGGGTCATAATATCCGCATTCTGGCATACTCCGCTGGCAGCCTGAAGCATCAGGGTGTTTCTATGCACCTGATAAAATTCCATTGCGCCGTTGAACTTGTTGGTGAATCCCATATGCCAGATACAGATACCACTGAGTGTAATAAACTTCGCCTTGTTTCTAAGGCTGTATTCAACATCATCTCCACGTACAAATACCGGAAGAGGCAAATTATCTTTACGCACAAATTCCATAGGGATACAACAGTACCACCAGCCTGCATAAGCATTCTTCGGCTCATGGATCATCTCTTCACAGCGAAGAACATCTTCAATCTTTCGGGTATCTACCCTGTCTTTCAGTGGGCCATAAGTTCCCTCATGATCCATAAATCCTACATCTTCATACAGGAAATTCATCTGCTCATAGAAAAGCATCGCTCCACTGATAAAATGATGTTCATACTCCGGACGAATGATCTTCAGAAGATTATAAGTACGGATCAGACTCTCCGGAAGGATCATAACATCATCATCCATAAGAAGAACATGGGTCGGTTTTTCCTTATGATCCATCGCTTCCAGCATACCTCTTGTAAATCCGCCGGCTCCACCTACATTAAGGTTCGGATGTACCATTACGTGCTCTGTCTCAATCTCTTCTGCCGGAAGTGTACGGCCATTGTCTACCACATGGATCCACAAATTCTCTGCAAGGCTGTCATTACCCGCAAGGACGGTCTCTTTCAGAAGCTGAATGTTCGGAAGGATATAGTCTTCTTTCTTAAATGTTGTTGTACAGAGATGCAGTGATACATGACGCATCTGGTCTTCCTCAATCTCTGTGATATACTCACCACTATAGATTACACAAATACCATGTGTATGAATTTCGAAACCAGCCAGCATCAAATTGTTCTCCGGATATTCAAGACAGATCTCCTGTGCTTCTTCTGCTGAGATTTTTGCTCTGCGGAGAACTTTTCGGATATATTGTGTATCTTTCTTCTCATAACCTGTAAGAAGGATCTCCATTTCTCCTTTTACACGTAATCTCAGAATCAGTTTTTCTGCATATGTGTATGTTTTCCATTTTAAAAGAGAAATCGAGTTAAAATAGGTACAGAAATCAATTACCTGACCTGCTCCCAAAACAATCGTCTTATTCTCTCTGTCGTATACCGGACGGCTGCTTTTAAAGAACATCTCCCAGTATGCTTCCAGTCTGTCATTGTCGCAGAACAGGATATTCTGCAGTTTATAATTCTTACTCATCTTTATTAATCTCCAAATAATTATTCCAGAACTCTTCTGTTATTAATTTCTTCCAGTTCCTGCCGTAGCTCTCCCTGGCTCTTTCAAAGTACCTGTCTGTTTTTCTCAATGCCAGTAATAAATATATGCTCAGACGTATAGTTTCCGGCAGATTTTTGTCTGCTCTGAGACAAAAGCCTGCAGAGTCCTCATAAACAATATGTTTCTTTTTTGCCACAGTGTAAACGCTAACATTTGGTGTCGTGTAAAATACATTCTTTTCTTTTTTGTCCAGTTTTTCCAGTTTTGGAAGTCGACTGGCCACCTGTTTATGAATTTCCACTCCATCCGTGTTTTCCAGCCACTTTTCTCCCTTCAGGAAATCCAGCATAGCGCAGATATTCAGATAAATATAGTCATACCTTCCTCTTAAAAGATTTCCTGCCGTCCATTTGACAAGAAATTTTTTCCACTGGCGTTTATCCCAGTCATCATAATGGATTGCATTTAAGATCGCCATATTTCGAATATCATAATACTCTCCGATCTGAGGAAGTTTCTTGGTGACAGCTTCATGCCACACACCGATTCCATTGAGAGTCATCAGCTTACCCATACGAATTCCATATTCGATATCATCTCTGTGAATAAAAACAGGCAACGGAAGACCCTTTTCCCGGATTGCGGATACCGGTATACAGCAATACCACCAGCCACCATAATCCCAGTTCTGAGATTCCGTATTCTTAAGAAGAGCATCTCTCTTTCGCAGATCCATATTCTGGCCGCATCCCTGAATCCTTCCTCTGTTCCAGAAAGCTCCACATTCAAACTGTTTCCAGGGAATATCTCTTTCAATAAGGGAACCACCCAGCGGTGCATCCTGCCATTCTTTTTTTACGGAAGATAAAAACAGCATTGTTTTCGTCAGTACTTCCGGATTCAGGACAATATCATCATCCATGAGGATCACATGAGTAAATCCCGGGTCTTTCAAAGCTTCGATCATTCCTCTGGTAAAACCACCAGCACCGCCACAGTTTCGGTTTGGTACAAGATGAACCCAGTCCGGAACCATCTCCTCTGTCAGAGTATTTCCATTATCTATAAGAAAAATCCCCGGCCGTTCCTCCAGATCCATTCTGGAAATCCGTTCAAGATTACTGATAACTTCTTTTTCACGGCGGCAGGTACAGATCACCACTGCCGGCCGAACTGCCTGCTGCACTTCAACTGCCGACTGAAAATCAACATCATAAAGAACTCCGCCCTGCGCCAGTCCTTCTACGCAGATCCAGAAAGCTGCTATATTTTCAATAACATCTGACACTTCAAAAACTAGTTCGTTTTTAATATCTGCCGCAGTCCTGCTTTCTTTTTCTTCATCCACAACCGTTCTGCTTCCATCTATATGGCACAGCAACACCCGGCAGTTTCCTGAAACTGTAACTTTTATCCGCAATCCGTCCAGCTGTGCATACTGCGACCACTGTTTCGGGTAAAACCCGTTAAAATACGTAAACAGATCTGCTTTCTCATTTTCCGGTACGGATAATGATTTTTTTTCACCCTGCTGTACCTGAATTCCTCCCGTACCTTGATAATAAAGTCCGTAGTTTTCTTCTGCACAGTCCGGAAGCATCATTGTCTGCACTGTTCTATATTTCATTTAGTTTCTCCCTCAGTCTCATGATAAAGTGTCCCGGATAGTATAACAGATATCTGCTCTTTCTGATAGCCCATACAAATTTATTTTCGACTGAATTATAGATATTTGGATAACACTCACTAATTTTCCCATCCATTCTGCGCAGTCTGTGGCACATTTTCACAGAGCAGGGAAAACTCAGATAAATCTTGAAATGGCTGCTCAGAACATTGGCAATTCCCTTTTCAAGATACACAAGATACTCCCTGTCAGTTCCCTCTGATTCTTTTTTGCGATAGTACTTCAGAAGACTCTTCAGAACTTTCTCATGATTCCGGTGATTTTTACGCATTTTTTCCAGAGTCATACTCTGTCCCTGCCGTCCCAGTCTGTACATATATACAAACTCATCCAGAAATACGATAGTCCTGACTTCCGGGATCGGATACATGACAAACTCCACGTCTACATAATAACAGTTCTCATCGATCCGCATACCTGTTCTGCGGACCAGCTCTGTTCGTATGGTCATGGAATGCATTTTAACAAACGTTTTTTCCGCAACATCATGAAAATCGTATTTTCTGCCATATTCCACCCCCTGAAAAGGATGTCTGTTCTGAACACTTCTTTTTCCGGTCTGTTCATAGACCCAGAAAAAATTGGTCCACACAATATCTGCTTCTGCCTTTTCAAGATTTTCCACAAGTGTGACAAAGCCTTTTTCGTTTACCCAGTCATCACTGTCCAGCACTTTCACATATTCCCCAACTGCATTATCCATACCTGTGTTGATTGCAGATCCATGGCCCCCATTGGGCTTACTGATCACCCGGACGGAATATGGATGTGCTTTTGCATATTCCATCGCAATCTCTTCAGACCGGTCTGTTGAGCCGTCCAAAACTACCAGAATTTCTATTTTATCCAGAACTTCTTTAATCATCAGTGATTCCAGACATTGACGGATATATTTTTCCATATTGTAGACTGGAATAATTACTGACAAAACCTTTTTCATACTTTCTTACCTCATTATATATGAAATCGCATCACGGATTCCGGCAACATATACCAGTTGAATTCCCCTGATGCTCTCTGTAGCTGCCCGGTTCACCTCCGGCAGGATCACAGTTTCAAACCCCAGTTTCTTTGCTTCCTGCACTCGCTGACCAGCCATACTGACTGCCCTGACTTCGCCGCTCAGGCCAATCTCGCCAAAAACCATTACAGAATCAGGGATCACAATATCTTTTGCACTGGAAATGATTGCCAGACAGATTCCCAGATCAATAGCGGGCTCCGTCATCTTCATTCCTCCGGCAATATTCACATAAGCATCCGAAGCAGCAAGATGGATTCCTGCTTTCTTCTCCAGCACTGCCATAAGGAGATTTACACGATTAAAATCCGTACCAACTGCTGTTCTTCTCGGAATTCCAAAATTGCTCTGACACACCAGCGCCTGAATCTCCACCAGAATAGGCCTTGTTCCTTCCATGGAACATGCAACCACAGAACCGGATGCATTCTCCGGCCTTCCATTTAGCAGGAATTCTGAAGGATTCCTTACTTCTTCCAGACCTGTATTCTGCATTTCAAAAACTCCGATTTCATTAGTGGAGCCAAAACGGTTCTTCACCGCCCGCAGTATCCGGTAAGAGGCATGTCTGTCTCCCTCGAAATAAAGCACAGTATCTACCATATGCTCCAGCACACGGGGACCTGCTACATTTCCCTCTTTTGTCACGTGACCGACAATAAAAATGGATACGCCCATACCTTTTGCGATCTGCATCAGAACATTCGTGGATTCTCTTACCTGCGAAACGCTTCCCGGTGCAGACGTGATATCTTCATGAAACATGGTCTGAATAGAATCTACAACTGCCACATCCGGTTTCGTCCGTTCAATGATCTCACGGATATTCTCCAGATTAGTCTCACACAGAAGTTTCAGTTTATCATTAAAACTTCCAAGTCTGTCCGCCCGCAGCTTAATCTGGCGCAAAGATTCTTCACCGGAAATATATAATACAGACACGCCCTGTGAAGAAAGGTTCCTGCAAACCTGAAGCAGTAATGTAGACTTTCCGATTCCAGGATCTCCGCCCACTAAAACGAGGGAGCCAGGAACAATTCCTCCTCCCAGCACCCTGTCCAGTTCACCGATCCCACAACTTTGGCGTTCGTCAGCCGAAAGACTGATATCTCGCAAAATTACAGGTTCTGTCTTTTTCTGTGATATCTTTGCGTTGGAGGAAGCTGACTTCTTGGATGAAACAGTTTCCTCTACAAATGTATTCCATGCCTTACATGCCGGACACTGTCCCATCCATTTGGCTGATTCATATCCGCATTCCTGGCAGAAATATACTGTTTTTTTATTTTTTAGCATTTTACGATTTTTACTTCTGCTTTGGTGTTCGTATCCAGCTCAACGCTGAAAGAAAGCTTGCCGCCCAGGTTCGTAGTCATAGTACCTGTGCTTGCTCCATCAATAAATACCTGATATTCTGTCTCAGCCTCAAGCTCAACTGTGATCTGAGAATCCTCAAATCCCTGTACTTCAAAACTCATGGTTGTTCCATCCTGCTCAAGATGGAATACGCTTGTTCCCGGAACAGACTCATATACGAACATTCCATTGCGCTCAAGCTTGGTGATCTCCTTGTATGTTTTTACTTTATACATATCTCCCTGATACTGATAATCCGACAGTTTGGATTTCTGATTTAACTCATAATCTCCAAAACTGATAGTACCGTTATCTTCTGTACGGATCAATTCCTGTACCACTGCCATGATCTTATGTCCTCCTGAAATTCTTTTGTTGTATCATTACGATGATGTTAATTATAACTTATTTCTTTTCTTTTTGCCATAGGAAGTGAAAAAAATCTTATACTTTTCAAAAAACGGCTTTTTACTCCTGTGATTTCTGGGATACAAAACAGATTTTTTTATCTTTCACCTTTACCTGTACAGTATCTCCGGCTTTGATCCGGCCTTCCAGAATCTCTGTTGCCATCTCGTCTTCAATCTTCGTCTGAATTGCACGGCGAAGCGGTCTTGCGCCGTATTTGCTGTCAAAACCGGCATCCGCGATAAGATCTTTTGCCGCTCCTGTGACTTTCAATGTGATATTCAATTGTTCCTGACATCTTTTTTCCAGGTTTTTCAGAAGAATAGTGACAATCTTGCGGATATTTTCTTTATTAAGAGAATGGAATACCATGATCTCATCGATTCGATTGAGAAATTCCGGTTTGAACATCCTTCGTACTTCTTCCATTACTCCGGATTTCATCCTGTCATAATTCTGTTTTTCCGTGTCTCCGGACATAAATCCAAGATGTTTCGGTTCCATGATCATCTGTGCTCCGGCATTAGACGTCATAATAATGATCGTCTGTTTGAAATCCACTTTCCGACCATGGGCATCTGTAATATGCCCATCATCAAGCACCTGTAAAAGAATATTAAATACATCCGGGTGTGCCTTTTCGATCTCATCAAAAAGAATTACACTGTACGGATTTCTTCTGACTTTTTCACTGAGCTGTCCGCCTTCTTCATATCCTACATATCCTGGAGGAGAACCAATCATTTTAGATACACTGTGTTTTTCCATGTATTCAGACATATCCACACGGATCATTGCCTGTTCACTTCCAAACACTGCTTCTGCCAAAGCTTTGGAAAGTTCTGTCTTTCCAACCCCGGTAGGTCCCAGAAACAGGAAAGAGCCAATTGGTCTAGCCGGATCTTTCAGACCAACTCTGCCTCGTTTCACAGCCCGGGCAACTGCTGACACCGCTTCATCCTGACCGATCACTCGCTTTTTCAGAACTTTTTCAAGATTTGCCAGGCGTCGGGATTCCCCTTCTGTCAGACGTTGCACCGGGATTTTCGTCCAGTCAGATACAATATCTGCAACAGCCGCTTCTCCAACTACAGGAGATTTCCACCTGTTTTTACGCTCAGCCTTTTTGCGGAGTTTTTCAAGCTCAGCCTCTACGCTGTTCTGTCTGGCCTGAGCCTTTCTGGCGCTTTCGAGGTCCGCGTTTACAACGGCCTGTTCTTTTTCTTTCAGGATCTCATGGATTTCTCTTTCCAGTTCTTCTGCTTCCGGGGACGGATGATATCCGGCAAGCTGAACCTTGGATGCCGCTTCATCAATAATATCAATCGCTTTATCCGGAAGGAACCGGTCATTGATATAACGGACTGACATTTTTACTGCGGCCTCCAGTGCTTCATCCTGAATTTCTACCCCATGATGTTTCTCATAATAAGGGCGCAGGCCTTTTAAGATTTCAATTGCTTCCTCTTCATCAGGCTCTTCCACCATAACCGGTTGGAATCGCCGTTCAAGTGCAGCATCTTTTTCGATATATTTACGATATTCCTCCAGAGTCGTCGCTCCGATCAGCTGAATCTCTCCCCTGGAAAGAGATGGTTTCAGGATATTGGACGCATCCAGAGCTCCCTCTGCTCCACCTGCCCCGATGATCGTATGGATCTCATCAATAAAAAGCAGGATATTCTGCTGTTCTCTCACCTCATCAATGACATTACGGATACGTTCCTCAAACTCGCCTCTGTATTTACTTCCGGCTACCATTCCGGAAAGATCCAGAACCACTACTCTTTTATTCTTCACAGTATCCGGGACCATTCCGGTAACGATCCGCTGTGCAAGACCTTCTACAATAGCAGTTTTACCGACTCCCGGCTCTCCCGTCAGACATGGATTATTCTTGGTCCTTCTGCTTAAGATCTGGATCAGTCTGGCAATTTCCTTATCCCTTCCTACCACCGGATCAAGTTTACCTTCTTCTGCCATCTCTGTAAGATCACGGCTGTACTGATCGAGAGTCGGTGTGACACTGCCATTTCTTCCCCTGGAAGCTTTCACTGCCTGAAATTCTTCTGCAATAGCATCACTGTCCATCCCCATAGCTGTAAGAACTGCAGCATAAAGTTTCTGGATATTCGCTCCCATTGTATACAGCAGCCTTGTACCTACACAGTCTGTTTCCTTTAACATGGACAGCAGAAGATGCTCCGTACCTGCCTTTTCAAAATGCATGGCCTCCGCCTCTATATAGGCATTTTCCAAAACTCTTTTCGTCCTTGGGCTGAATCCCGGCTGCTGTGCAGTTAATGTATTTCCCGGCGGTGCGATCAGCTCGTCGATCAACGCCATAGTCTTATCCGCCTGGATTCCAAATTCTTCCAGCACTCTTCCGGCAGTTCCCTCTTTTTCTTCCACAAGACCGACCAACAGATGCTCCGTGCCAATATAACTATGTCCGCAGGAGCTGGCTGCCTGTTTTGCCAGAACAAGAACATTCTCCGCCTGTTTTGTATATCGTTCCTGCATGATGTCTCCTCCTATCTGTCTGTGTCATATTCGTCAAAAATCTCATCCACCAGCTGGTGAACTTCTTCCCTTGTTACATTTTTACAACATCCCCATGCCATTGCCACTGTCAGATTCTGTTTCATTTCTTCCAGAGCTCTGACCTTATCCGCATCAATGGAGATCACAGCGCCCTTCCGTCTGTCAATGGTTACAAAACCTTCCTGCCGAAGCAGTGCATATGCCTTGTTTACCGTATGCATATTAATTCCTGCAATACTTGCAAGCTGCCGTACAGAGGGCAGAGCATCCCCCTCATGAAGTCTTGATGTAGCTATCCCCATTATGATCTGATTGGTGATCTGCATATAGATCGCCTCATCACTGTTAAAATCGATTTCTATCACCATAGGGCAATCTCTCCTCTACAACAGCAAAAGGCTGCCCAGTTTCATCCTGGCAGCCTGCTGTAATTTTTTGTTTTTATTTGCTGATCCCTGCAATCTTTTCTACCTGTTCTTTGTTCAGAATCAGATTAAAGCCCAGTGGATTTATCACATAAGCGTTTGCCTGTGGAATCATCAGGCTCGGAAGTTTGTCCATGGTTACTTTTGCAACACGGAGATTTTTACCTCTTCCGAATTTCTCAAACTCCATAACATCTGTGAATACAGGCTGCAGAATCTTGTCCTCTTTGTTTTTCAGATATGGAATATGAAGTTTTCCGTCTTCTTCCTGTTCTGCATTGATAGCAATCAGAAATTCTGCTTTTCGTAAATTCGCGATCAGCTCTTCTTCAAGCTCACGGATATTTTTGTGTTCTTCCTGTTTTACCGGACGGCGAAGTTCCTGCATAAAGTAAATACCGGAAAGCTCAAGAGATGGATTCAGAAGCGGTCTCTTCGCCGGCTCGATTTTACTCATATCTCTCTGCTTTGCGATTTTTCCAATTTCTATTTCAATCTGCTCTTCTCCGTCAATCCAGATTACACTGTTTACTCCGATTGCATACAGCGTTCCATACAGTCTCGGAAAATCTTTCTTCTCATATTTCATGCCCATAAGAAGGATCTTATCCTCCAGGAGCTGTTTTCCATATTCTTTTATTTCTTCTTCTGTGGCAAAAATTCTCGCCTGATCATTAAATGTCTCATCATCACAGGTTACATACGGAAGCTTGGTTGCCTGTGAATATGCAACAAATACTTCTTCCCTGTTTCTGAGTTCATGAATTGCTTCTTCTACACTGATTCCCATTTTTCTGTCCTCTCTGCCTCATCACTTGGATGCGACACTTCAGCAAAGAAATGGCATCCAGCTTTTTATTATTCGTAACTACTCACTGTGTTTCATAGTTGTTACTATTGTACAATGAAATCCCTGTTTTCGTCAAGCTGTGCCTGTGAAAACTGACCAATTCATGCCTCGTCGATCGCTTTTCCAATGTCATGACGCATATATTTGTTTGCAAAACTGATCCACTCAGTAGCAGCATATGCGTTCTTTCTTGCCTCTTTCAGCGTTTTTCCCTTGGCAGTGATACCAAGAACACGGCCTCCGTTTGTAACGATCTGGCCGTCTTTAAATTTGGTTCCAGCATGGAAACAGTAGTATCCATCTTTGTCCTTGAAGTTCTCAAATCCCTGAATCGGAATACCCTTTTCATATTTTACAGGATATCCATCACTTGCAAGAACAACACATACTGCCGCATTGTCTTCGAATTTCAGATCAATCTGATCCAGATTTCCGTCTACACAGGCTTCCATCACTTCAATAATATCATTCTCCATACGCGGAAGAACAACCTGTGCTTCCGGATCACCAAATCTTGCATTATATTCCAGTACCTTCGGGCCATCTGCAGTAAGCATCAGTCCAAAGAAAATAATTCCCTTAAACGGACGTCCCTCAGATGCCATGGCATCTACAGTCTTCTGATAAATATATTTCTTACAGAATTCATCTACTTCCGGAGTATAGAACGGACTTGGGGAAAATGTTCCCATTCCACCGGTATTCAGTCCCTGGTCTCCATCCTTGGCACGTTTGTGATCCTGTGCGGATGTCATGGTGCGAATGGTCTTTCCATCTACAAAAGAAAGCACGGAAACTTCACGACCTGTCATGAATTCTTCAATTACCATGGTATTTCCAGCATTTCCGAATTTTTTATCTTCCATGATCTCTTTTACGCCGGCTTCTGCCTCTGCAAGATCCTGGCAGATCAGAACACCTTTTCCAAGTGCAAGGCCATCTGCTTTCAGAACGATCGGGAATTTTGCTTCGGTTCTTAAATATTCCAGAGCTTTCTCCGGATCATCAAAATTCTCATAAGCTGCAGTAGGGATATCGTATTTCTTCATAAGATCCTTGGAAAAAGCCTTGGAGCCTTCCAGAATGGCTGCGTTTTTGCGCGGTCCGAATACACGAAGTCCCTCTGCCTCAAATACATCTACGATTCCGCCCACAAGAGGATCATCCATTCCCACGATGGTAAGATCGATCTCTTTTTCTTTGGCAAAGGCTGCCAGTTTCTCGAATTCCATTGCTCCGATATCTACGCATTCTGCGTACTCTGCGATTCCTGCATTTCCAGGTGCACAGTAAATCTTGTCAACTTTCGGGCTTTTTGCAACACTCCATGCAATTGCATGCTCTCTTCCGCCGCTTCCTACGATTAATACTTTCATCTGTTTACTCCTTTGTTTCATCTGTTTTGTGATTACTTTAAAGAAACAATTCCATCTGTCACTGTGATCTTGTCATTGGCGATAAGATTGATGGCTTCCGGAAGGATCTTCCATTCTGCTTTCTCCATTACACGTCTCTGAAGCTCCTTGGATGTGTCTCCGTCTTTTACCTTCACCGCTTTCTGAAGGATGATCGGGCCTGTATCTGTACCTGCATCTACGAAATGAACCGTAGCACCGGTTACTTTTACTCCTCTTGCAAGAACTGCATCATGAACCTTCAGTCCATAGAAACCTTTTCCGCAGAAAGACGGGATCAGAGATGGATGGATATTGATGATCTTGTTTGGATATGCCTCCACCATCATCGGAGGAATCGCAACCAGATATCCCGCAAGAACGATCAGGTCTACCCCTCTCTCCTGAAGTTTGGAAAGCAATGCTTTATGGAAAGCCTCCCTGTCCGGATAGTCTTTTGGTGCGATACATATCGCTTCTATGTCATGTTTTCTGGCTCTTTCCAGTGCGTAGGCAGAAGCATTGTTGCTGATCACGATATCCACTTCTGCGTTTGTGATCTCTCCTGCATCAATGGCATCCAGGATTGCCTGAAGATTTGTTCCTCCGCCGGAAACAAGAACGCCGATCTTTAACATAAGGTCACTCCCTTTTCTCCTTCTTCGATGCTTCCTACTACATATGGCTTGTCACCAGTCTTACGGATCGCTTCCATTGTTTTGTCAACATCTGCTGGATCTACTGCCAGGATCATTCCAAGGCCCATATTGTATGTATTGTACATCATATGCTCTTCAATATTTCCTTTTTCTGCAAGAAGTTTGAAGATTGGAAGTACCGGATAGCTGTCTTTCTTGACAACAGCTCTGGTTCCCTCTTTCAGCATACGCGGAATGTTCTCATAGAATCCGCCGCCTGTGATATGGCTGCATGCATGGATCTTCACTCCGGTCTCGCGGATGCTCTTCAGTGCTTTTACATAGATTCTGGTCGGTGCGATCAGTGCCTCTCCCAGAGTTGTTCCAAGTTCATCATAATAAGTATCCAGGGATTCTTTTGTCATGTCGAATACTTTACGTACAAGAGAAAATCCGTTGCTGTGAACACCTGTGGATGCCATACCGATCAGGACATCTCCCGGTTTCAGGGCCTCTCCTGTGAGAAGATCTTTTTTGTCAACGATTCCTACGGCAAATCCGGCAAGGTCATACTCATCCTCCGGCATAAGTCCAGGATGTTCTGCCGTCTCACCGCCGATCAGAGCCGCCTCAGACTGTACGCAGCCTTCTGCAACACCTTTTACGATCTCTGCGATCTTCTCCGGATAGTTTTTGCCGCAGGCAATGTAGTCCAGGAAAAACAGTGGCTCGCCGCCTGCACACGCAATATCATTCACGCACATGGCTACGGCATCGATTCCGATGGTATCATGTTTGTCCATAACCATGGCTACCTTAACCTTGGTTCCGCATCCGTCTGTTCCGGAAACCAGTGTAGGTTCTTCCATATCTTTGAATTTCTCCATGGAAAATGCACCTGAGAATCCACCGATTCCTCCAAGTACCTCCGGTCTCATTGTCTTGGCAATGTGTTTTTTCATCAGCTCTACTGATTTGTATCCTGCCTCAATATCTACGCCTGAAGTCTTGTAATCCATAATGTCCTCCTTATGACAACACTCTTTTATTTTTATGGTAAAAAATTTATAACCGGTTCTTAGTAGTTCTTGTATCCAACTTCCTGAAGTCTTGCGTCTTTCTTCTCAACCTGTTCTTTCAGATCCTGGCTGTACGCTTTCAGTCTGGAAAGAAGCTCTGCATCAGAAGTTGCAAGGATCTTGGCTGCAAGAAGTCCCGCATTGGCACCGCCGTTGATCGCTACTGTGGCAACCGGGATACCGCTTGGCATCTGTACGATAGAGTAAAGGGAATCTCTTCCTCCCAGAGATGTTGTATGCATCGGGATACCGATTACCGGCATTGGAAAGATCGCCGCACACATTCCCGGAAGATGAGCTGCCATTCCTGCGCCTGCGATGATCACTTTGAAGCCTTTTTCTTCTGCTGTCTTTGCATACTCGAAAAATACATCTGGTTCTCTGTGTGCGGAAATGATCTTCATTTCATAATCAATTCCCAGTTTCTCCAGGATATCTGCTGCTTTACTCATAACCGGCATATCTGAATCACTACCCATTACAATTCCTACTTTTGCCATTGTGTTCTCCTTTCGTGGTACACTAACTGAATGTTTACCTGTAGTTGTTTGACTATTGTTATGGTTATTCTACGTATATTCTCACTTTCTGTCAATACGATCGGAAAAACTGTAAATTTACTAATTAACTTATATTAATATTTAATGGAAGATTTTCAAAAGGACGGTTTAATTCCTCGGTTCCAGGAAGAACAAACCTTCCATTTTCAATAATGGAGATCATTTCTCCCTCATCATCAATCACACGGATGCTTCCAAGCTCATCATAAGGAATGGTGATATCCGTGTGGCATCCATAATAAGCAAGGCTTACATCATCCTTACGCATCTCGGAAATCTCGTTGTCTCTGGCAATGATCTCTTTTCCGTCCGGATTGTATACCGGTGTATCTTCTGCCCAGCTGTAGCAGGTATCACCCACTGCGAAATGCGGTCCCATTTTCTCTGCGATCAGGATCGGAAGCTTGTCCGCAATTCCGTATTTCAGTGCTGCCACATAAGCTGTGGTGTTTGTACCAATGGCAAATTCACCCATCGGGATCTTCGGATGATGATGGAGGATGTTATCCTCGATATACTTCCTGTTTTCTTCTTCTGTTTTAAAATTGGAGCAGGTATAATCGATCACCTGACCGCAGTCAAATACCAGTTTCAGGTCACGGAACTGCAATCCGTTCAGATATACTTTTTTCACATGAAGGATCCCGCCGGTTCCTGCAAGCTGCGGGGAGGTAAAGACTTCTCCTACCGGAATGTTCACATCTGCCACGCAGTTCTCAAAATTCGTCTGTTTCTTCGGATCTGTCAGCTCATGAAGATGGATCAGAAGATCCGTCTCATTATCTCCACGGCCTTTGACCTCCACCCACTCACAGGTGTCCAGAGTATTGATGATCGTCTGCTGGATCTCCTGATAAAGATGATAATCCAGAGTATTGATCTTTACGATCTCACGGAAAATTTCCTCATAATTTCCACCGATCTCAGGAACCGGATAGGCAATAATGGTAAAACTTCTCTCATCACCTTTAATGTAACGGTTTACGATCTGTCCGGATTCATTGTCAAGCTCTGTCTGCAGCTTCTGCTGTGCCTCACTTAATGCGTAAGCTTCCGGTTTGCTTACCGGAGAGAACGGATTTTCTCCAAACGTGTCAATGCAGGCCGGGCCTCCATGTACCTCTGCCAGTTCTCTGTACTTCTCATAAGAAGTCTGCATGGCACGGAGTTTTCGCTGCACAAAATCTCCGTCCAGGAACAGTGCACTGTCCTGACGATGATCGTAATCGTACTGCGGATTGGCAACGCCACCGGTATAGCCCACACGAACTGCGCCTCTTTTGTTCACTGCATGTGTTGCATGACGGTAGATCACCGGTTTCAGTCCCATTTTTTCAAACTGAAGGATCGCAGCCTTTACCATACGCTCAAATCCAAGGCTGTAACGGATATTTACGGTTTTCTTCTTTGTGATATCTTTTCGTCCGGTGATAAATCCGATCCGATAACCTTCTGTATAAGTAGAAGCCATCTTATCGATCTCTTCCTGGGAAAGGGAATTTAAGAACTCCGCCACTCCTGTCTCATTCTCAGAAACATACTCTCCGTAACGATACAGATATCTCAGATCAGAAAGATCAGAATTCATAATAATCTCTGCTGCAAAATCAAGTTCCGGATCTACGCCCTCCCGGATTCTCTGTTCCATCATATCCTGACAGTAGTCATTCACATAGGAACGAAGGATTCCCTCTATTGTTGCAGCCTCCGGAAGCTCTTCCTCACAAAATGCAGAGTATACTTCCAGAAACAGTTCCATGGATACTGTCATATCCCACAGTCTTTTCTCATGTGCATAAGCCACTGTTCCGGCAAGTTCTGCATACAGGAAACTGAAAGCTTTTCCATAATCTCCCAGCTTATTTACTGCATAAGCCGGATTTCCATAACTGCTTTCATAGTTTTCCGGAAGGATATCCTGATAAAAGCGATGATTTCGCTCCTTCAGCTCCTCCAGGGTAAGTTCCACATTCTCCTCATCCATCACATCTGCTGTCATGGAAAGAAACTGCGCCATCTTTCTGAAAAAATCTCCAAACGGTTCTTTTACCGTCTCTTCTGTTATGACCTCACGGATCCGCTCTTTTGCAAGTCCGTAACGTTCTTTCATGCATTCGTCCAAAACTTCATCTCCCATCTTTTTCATCATCAATCACATGCCCCAGGGCAATATGTTTGTCGATCAGTTCTTTCATATATTCCCAGATCACTTCGGAGCCTTCTCCTGTTTTCTGGTTTCTCTTATAAATCTGACTTTTCTTTACCTGATGTTCTTCCCAGCTTCTTCCGTTGGAAGCATCATTGAGAAACAATGGCTGACAGTTATCCAGCACATGGGCAAATTT
Source organism: Blautia sp. MCC283 (assembly GCF_018785565.1). Taxonomy (NCBI): domain Bacteria; kingdom Bacillati; phylum Bacillota; class Clostridia; order Lachnospirales; family Lachnospiraceae; genus Blautia; species Blautia sp. MCC283. The sequence goes on from NZ_WQQB01000032.1 coordinate 19,659, forward strand.
CGCCTCTGGAGTTTCGTAGGCCTCAAACTCCTCCCAGAGTGCTTTCAGCCACTGTCCCTGATCTTCCGGCAGCAATCCGTAGATCCGTTCCGCTGCTTTTCGCTCTCTGGCATCCTTGGTGGCTGCCCCTTTCTCATCGTACGCATAGGTATCTCCCGCATCAATCTCCACAAGATCATGTGCCAGTACCATGGGAATTACCTTCGACAGATCCACTTCCTCGTTGGAATATTCCTTCAGAAGCACTGCCATCAGCGCCAGATGCCAGGAATGTTCCGCATCGTTTTCTTTCCTGTTTCCGTCTGCAAGATACGTCTGACGGAAAATATTTTTGACTTTATCTACTTCCAGGATAAAATCAAGCTGTTTTTTTAATCGTTCTTTTTCTTCCATTTTTTATACTCCTGATAAAAAAAGTCCCAGCCAGATTACCAGAATCACACCGTTTAAGATTGATCCGATCATACTTGTGCGGTGTTTCCGGTTTTCCTCTGAAAAGCTGGAAAGGCCCAGTGCAAAGCCGTATGCTGACAGCAGCATCGCAAAAAGCCCGGTTCCGCCAATCAGGCCCCCGAGCTTTCCGTCAAGAAAAAGTGCAAGCACAACTGCCACAATAAACAGCACGAGGGAAGCTGCTGCCAGTCCTACGGACCACTTTCCTTTCGCAGCTTCTCTTTTTTTTGCAAATGCATATCGATATCTTCTTGCCATTAATGTTTTCTCCTAATTTTGTCGCAGACTGCGTAAATTCCATATCCCAGTGCCGCGCCCAGAGTATTCAGTATCATATCATCCACATCAAAACATCCGACCCTGGTGATCAGCTGGATCACCTCCACCGTCAGACTGATGGAAAAACCGGATAATATAATAAAAAAGCCATTTCGCATTCTTCGGTTTATCACCGGAAGAACAAACCCATATGGCATAAATCCCAGCACATTTCCGAAAATATTTGTAAAAAGTGCAAACATCCCTAATTGTTTCCTGTAGACCCAAAAACGCCTGATTTCAACAAACGGAACAAAATTATATCGAAATTCTCTTTCCGCGTCTGCTACCCGGCCATAACCTTCCGAAAAGAAAAGAAGGTATACAAGTATCAGGACATACAGCACAAAAAAAGCTGTCCCGAGTTTTTTTACTCTGTGTTTTGTCCCCTTTTTCAATATTCTCCCCTGCTTAAATGCCCGAAAAGCCACACGAAACAGAGTGCGGCTTTCCGGAATTTTTGTTTATATTTTTCCTAGATCAAAATCTCTGATTTTCTTTTGAGCAGTCTCGCACCGTTCACGATCATCAGAATCCCTGTGACAAGTCCCGTCACCAGAACGACAATACCGAGTGCAAGACTTCCCGCCCCGCTGCTCGCCATGGTTTTATAAATTTTTTCATTCATAAGTCTGTGTCCTCCCAGTAAAAGCGGACATTCGGAATCCGCTGCTCTTTTATTATGATATTCTGTACCAGTATTATTCTGCACCGTACTGCTCATAATATGCATCGATGGCTGCTTTCAGCTTATCATCAATCACAACACGGCCTTTGTATTCTTTATTGTAGAGGTGCTCAACCACCTCAGCCATGGTTACAATTGCTGTAGTCTGAAGACCATAATTCTCTTCAATCTCTTTCAGAGCACTCTTGGTTCCCTGACCACGTTCCATACGGTCAACAGAAACCACAAGACCGATCGGATTTACATCTCCCTGTGCTTTGATAATCGGAAGTGCTTCCTTAATGGATGTTCCGGCAGTCGTAACGTCCTCAATGATCACTACTTTATCCCCATCCTGGATCGGGCTGCCAAGAAGGATTCCCTTATCTCCGTGGTCTTTTACTTCCTTACGGTTGGAACAGTAACGGATATCCTTTCCGTACATTTCACTGATTTCCATGGTTGCTGCCACAGAAAGAGGAATTCCTTTATATGCCGGTCCAAACAGCACATCAAAATCCAGTCCGAATTTGCTCTCGATCGCTTTTGCGTAATACTGACCCAGTTTACGAAGCTGTGCACCGGTACGATAAAATCCTGTATTTACAAAAAATGGTGTTTTTCTTCCCGATTTCGTAGTAAAATCTCCAAATTTCAGGACATTACAGTCGATCATAAACTCAATAAATTCCTGCTTATACTGTTCCATTTATTTAATCCTCCATATTTTTCATGTACACAGCAAAACGGATATTCTTTCTTTGTTCTGCTGTGATTCGTGTGTGCAATCACTTTGCTTATCCGCGTTCATTCTAACATATGTATAACAGAATTGCAAATTATGGAAATTCCCGTTATTTCACCACACCGATCAGTTCATTGATATCTTCAACCTTCTCTTTTTCAAGAAATGCCTGGATTCCCTCCGCAATTTCTTCTGTTGCATAAGGATTGAAAAAGTTTGCGGTTCCCACAGATACGGCAGTAGCGCCTGCCATGATAAACTCCAGTGCATCCTCACAGGTTGCGATGCCACCCATTCCGATGATCGGAAGGGATACCGCATTTGCCACCTGATATACCATGCGGACAGCGACCGGTTTTACTGCAGGGCCGGACATTCCGCCTGTTTTATTTGCCAGCGCAAATGTACGACGGTTGATATCGATCTTCATTCCTGTCAGAGTATTGATCAGGGAAAGCACATCTGCACCACCGGCTTCTGCTGCTTTCGCCATCTCGGTAATATCGGTAACATTGGGGCTCAGCTTCATGATCACCGGCTGTTTTGCATATTTCTTAACTTCTTTCGTAATGTCTTCAAGAGCTTTCGGATTCTGGCCAAAGGCAATCCCGCCTTCCTTGACATTCGGACAGGAAACATTGATCTCCAGCATGTCCACAGGCTCATTTCCAAGGCGTTCCACAACCTCACAGTAATCCTTCGTGGATTTTCCGCAGACATTGACAATGATCTTTGTGTCATATTTCTTAAGGAACGGAATATCTCTCTCACAGAATACATCGATTCCCGGATTCTGAAGGCCGATGGCATTGAGCATTCCGGACGCTGTTTCAGTCACCCTTGGTGTAGGATTTCCCGGCCACGGTACATTGGCCACACCTTTTGTCACAACCGCACCAAGTTTATTCAGGTCCACAAATTCACTGTATTCCGCTCCGGAACCAAATGTTCCGGACGCTGTCATTACCGGATTCTTAAGCTCTACGCCGGCAAGATTTACCTTCATTCTGCTCATAACTCTACCTCCGTACTTAAGAATACAGGTCCATCTTTACATACTCGCTTGTTATGTACATGGGAATGGGAATCTACATCTTTGGATTTACATACGCAGGCAAGGCATGCACCTACACCACAGGCCATACGCTCTTCCATGGAAATCCAGCAGGGAATTCCCTTTTCAAGGGCATATGCCTTGATGGCACGGAGCATTGGCGCCGGTCCACAGGCAAAGATCGCATCTGCCTCAAGGCCATTCTCACGGATAGCATCCATGACATTTCCCTTTGTTCCGGCAGATCCATCTTCCGTTGCCACATAGACATCTCCGTAAGCTTCAAATTCCTTATTCAGAAACAGCTCATCTCTGTATCCAAGAACCATGATCTTCTCTGCATCCAGCTCTTTGGCAGTTTCCAGCATTGGCGGGATTCCAATTCCACCGCCCATGAGAAATACTTTTTTGCCTTTTACTGCATCCAGTGGAAAACCATTTCCAAGAGGTCCCAATGTCTCAACAGGTACTCCTGCATGAAGTCTGGAAAATTCCTCCGTACCAGTTCCTTTTCCGGTAACACGATATACCAGTCTCAGTTTTCCCTCTTCCTTATCGATCTCACAGAGACTGATGGGTCTTGGAAGAAGTTTGCTGCCGTTGCGGCTGTAAAGAGATACAAACTGTCCCGGCACTGCATTTTTCCCAATTTCCCCCGCATCCAGCCACATGCTGTAAATATCTGTACCTATACATTCCTGGCTTAGAATCTTACAGGACTTTTTTGTTTTCTTATTTTCTGACGTGCTCATAAAATGCCTCCTGTATTATCTGTTCTCCAGTGCGCCGCTGATGTCCGCGATCATATCTTTTACAGCCGCTCTGGAGGCATCTGCGTAATTTTCAGCACCAAACTCTTTATATTTTTCCTGCTTGTATGCAGCAATGATTCCTCTGGAAGAGTTTACAATAGCTCCAAGTCCGTCTTCATTAAAGAAATGGACAAGATCTGCTCCTTTTCCACCCTGTGCCCCATATCCAGGAACAAGGATAAATGTCTTCGGCATGATTTTTCTTAATACTTTTCCCATTTCCGGATAAGTTGCACCTACAACAGCGCCTACATAACTGTATTCGTCGCCCATAAGCTCATCGCCCCACTGTGCAACTTTCTCGCCTACCAGCTCATAGAGCGGACGGCCATCAATAACACGATCCTGGAACTCACCGCTTGACGGGTTGGAAGTTTTTACCAGAACAAAAATACCTTTTTTCTCCTCTTTGCAGATATCCATAAAAGGTTTCACACCATCAGAACCAAGATACGGATTGACTGTAGCAAAATCCTCATCAAAACCTGCATATTTCTTGGAGCCTACCTGAACCTGTCCCAGATGTCCAACTGCATAGGCTGCAGATGTAGATCCGATGTCACCTCTCTTGATATCACCGATCACAACCAGATCTTTGGATTTACAGTAATCAACGGTCTTCTTGTATGCGATCAGCCCCGGGATACCAAACTGCTCATACATGGCAATCTGTGGTTTTACTGCAGGAATCAGATCATAGGTGGCATCCACAATTCCTTTGTTATACTGCCAGATTGCTTCTGCAGCACCTTCCAAGGTTTCCCCGAACTCTGCAAAAGCCTTCTTCTGGATATGTTCCGGAATATAATTCAGCATAGGGTCCAGTCCTACAACGATTGGTGCATTTGTTTTGCGAATGTTGCTGATCAGTTTGTTAATCATGATTATTTCTCCTCCTGATTTTCAAATATAATTTTTCCGTCACAGATGGTATAAAGAACTTTTCCCTTTACTTTCCATCCGTCAAATGGCGTATTGTGACCTTTGGAAACAAATTTATTTTTATCGATAGTATACTCCTGCTCCGTATCTACAATAATCACATCTGCCGGGTGGCCTTCCTGCAGCGTTCCGCTTTCGAGTCCCAGAATCTTTGCAGGGTTCAGGCACATCTTCTCCACCATCTGTTTTAATGTAATCACACCTTTTTCTACCAGCTCTGTGTAGGTAAGCGGAAGGCTTGTCTCAAGTCCTACGATTCCAAATGGCGTATTCTTCATGGAACCTGTTTTTTCCTCTGCACTGTGTGGTGCGTGATCTGTACTGATTACCTCAATGGTACCATCTTTCAACCCCTGTTTCAGCGCTTCCACATCCTTCGGTGTACGAAGAGGCGGATTCATCTTGTAATTCGGATCATCGGTTTTTATATCATCAGATGAAAGGATAAAATGGTGAGGGCACACTTCTGCCGTGATATTATCATATCCTTTTTCTTTTACGAACTTCATCATCTCGGCATCACCATAAGTGGAACAATGGCAGAGGTGAAGATGCACACCTGTTTCCAGCGCCAGAATGATATCTCTGGCCGTAATGGTATCCTCCACCGCATTGCAGATTCCCGGAAGTCCCAGTCTTCTGGCATTCTCGTCATCGTTCATACATCCGTCCCCACGCAGGTCAATATCTTCACAGTGATCAAAAAACGGAACTCCGCATTCTGCCGCAATTTTCATTGCTTCTTTACAGAGTGCTGTATTCATCACTGATTTACCATCTTCGGAAACTGCCGGGATACCGGCCTTTACCATTCCTGCGATATCCGAAAGCTCCGTTCCCTTCTCACCCTTCGTGGCAGCACCTGCCTGAAGCACATGAATGCCGGAAACCTGGGCCGCTTTATTATGTACATAATTTACTCTGTCCGGATTATCAATGGTAGGAGTTGTATTTGGCATGGCAACTACTGTTGTCACACCTCCATGGGCAGCTGCCGCCGCACCGCTCATAATGTCTTCCTTATGTGTCTGTCCCGGATCACGAAAATGGACATGAAGGTCGATGATTCCCGGCATGACCAGCTTTCCTTTTGCATCAATCACACGGTCTCCATCTTTCTTTTTCAGCTTCTGCCCTATTTCCGTGATGATCCCGTCTTCCAGATAAATGTCGCCTGTTTTATCCGTATCTGTGGCCGCATCCACGATCCGGCCTCCTCGAATCAGAATCCCCATTTATGTTCTCCTCTCATCCTGGTTTTTATCAAGTGGATATTTCAATCCGCTTACATTCTATTATATCATACACGAAAATTCTCTTTTTATAAAGAATTTTTTTACAAAGCCATTCAGTCCTGTTTTATGTACTGAAATTGCCGGAATTTTCTCCTTGACATTTCAAAACACGGGTTATATAATCAGAACATGGCAAGATATTTAATGTAAAATCACTAGTTTTTAGAGATTATATTTACATGAATATAGTCTGTAAAATCTGGTGATTTTTTATTATCATCAGAAGGCTATTTTAACTTTTTTATTTCTATGGAGGTAACACAAAATGAACAAGGGAACTGTAAAGTGGTTCAACGCAGAAAAAGGTTATGGTTTTATCACAGGTGAGGACGGACAGGATGTATTCGTACATTTCTCCGCAATCAACGGTGAAGGCTTCAAATCTCTTGAAGAGGGACAGGCTGTATCCTACGACTTAACAGAAGGCGCTCGCGGAATGCAGGCTGCTAACGTTACAAAGTTATAATTTACCAGATAAATCTATAACCATAAGAAACGTATAAGTCAAAACAGGTTTGCTCCAGAGCAGACCTGTTTTTTTATTATATTATTCTATACAAAAAAATCTCCGGGATGCTCATTTATACATCCTGGAGATCTCTTCATTTTTAGCTATTTCTGTCACTGTCGTCAAACAAATATCTGTAATCTGCCTTCGCTGCCTGATCCGGTCAAATAATCCCTTACTCGGCGCTGTCTGATGATAATCCTGAAATATAATCTGTCAGTGCTGATGTATCCATTACTGTATCTACTTTCACACTGGCCTCTTTCGCCTGGATCTTCGCGTAAGCGGAATAGCCGATCCAGCCTACAAACAGTGCTGCGATCAGAATCCACGCCGCCATCTCAAGAACAAATTCCACCCGTTCTTTCTTCTGAGCACTGCTTCGTCCAAATTTGTTGTTTTTATATTTGTCAACTTTCTTCTGGCTCATTGTTGTTCTCCTTTGCCGATTCAAATACTTCGTTTATTATAGCACATCTGTTTTCAAAAGGAAAGCAGCAACTCCAGAAAGAAATGTGATAATTTTCTGAACTGCAGACCAAAAGCTTCTGCTGTCATAAGATCAGACAGCCACAATAACGCCTCCATCGTTTGCATACATGCTGCTGACCCCTGCAGTATCCATAACAACGATCTTCGCAGGATTCAGTCTCTCCCGGATAGCTTCTTCCAGCATCTTCGCTCTTTCCGGACAGTTACAGTGTGTGATGGCAACCGTCTTTTCATGGATATTGATTCCTTTTTCTCCAACATGTTCCACCATCTTCACAATTGCCTTGTTCATTCCTCTGGCCTGATCAAGCTGACAGATACTTCCCTCCGGAGTAGATCCCATAACCGGTTTGATCTTCAGTGCACTGGCCACCAGAGCCTTTACTCTGCTCAGACGTCCATTCTTACGCAGAGTTTCCAGATTCTCCAGTACGAAAAATGTACTCATTTCTTCAATATACTTATCTACAGTCTCTATAATTTTCTCAAAAGAAAGTCCCTTTTCTTCGCATTCCACGATCTTCATGGCAATCAGGCTTTCTCCACCGGATGCAGACCTGGAATTAAATACATGGATTTTTTTCCCGGGGTTATCCTCCAGAAACAGACTCTTTCCAAGAACCGCACTGTTGTAGGAGCCACTCAGTTCAGAAGAAAGTGTAACTGCATAAATATGGTCTGCTTCACATTCGTAAGCTTTCATGTAGCGTTCCGGAGACGGGCATGCAGATTTCGGGCATTCCGGGCATGCAGCAACCTTTTTCAGAAAATCTTTCTGATCAAAAGTTTCATCATCCATAATACTCTCGCCACCAACCATCAGTGTTAACGGAACAGCTTCAATTCTCTCATCATCTTTCCATTCATTCAGCAGTTCTCCGCAGCTATCTATCGCAATCTTATAACTCAATTATATCGTCCTCTTTTCCATTATATGTAGTATTCAATACCACATCTATGGTATCACATAAACACGTATTTGAAAAGAGTTTTTTAAAAAGTCTGTCCTTTTTTCGTTATCTGCGCTATAATGTCTACACATAATCAAGCAAGAAAGGAAGTGTAACATGCTGGCATTAAAAATCACAGATATCCGGGATTTTACAAACAAGCTTTTTATAGGAGAAGTATTTGATAAATTCTGCCTGTCTGAAGCATCGATAACAACCTTCAACACATTTACGATCGACGGCAGACTTCAAAGAGACTTTTTTGACACAGACAGCCTGAATAAACTTACGGAACATGGACGGACCCATTCTCTGTGGAAAGAAATCAGACCTTTCTGCTGGTCCGTAATACGTGGAAAACGCACTCCCTTAAGCTTTAAGATTGTCTTGCACTTAAGCCGTAATGGAATTGAGGCTGCTATGAGAAATACAGATTTGGGAATTTCTTCCGAGCAGATTGACGGATTCTACTTAAATCTCCAATTTAAAAATAACGCGCTTCTTTGTACTACCGGAACCTCTCTCAAAACATTTTTAATGACCAAACAGCCGGAACAGTTCTGGGATGATATGATTCTCCATTTTCTGAACCAGAATCAGATACTTTTTGAAAAACTGTGATCAGTTCTCTTCTTCCATTTCTCTCAAATAATATGCAAGCATATCAATAAACTGACTATTGGTAGGCTTGTATTCCAGAGGATATCCCGCGATCTCATCCAGAAAACTTTTATTTCCTTCCCAGCAGACATTGATCAATGTTCGGATATCGTGTTCTATATTCGTAGGAGTCGATTTATATTTTGTTGCCAGACATGGATAAATATCTTTTGTGATATGCATAGGTTTATACTGATGCCGCATGGAAATCTTTACAGCTTCTGCTACAAAGAAATACCCCTTATATTTTGAAGTCGCTCCAAGTTTTCTGATCAGTCCATATATTCTTTTCATACATCTTCCCTCCGTTTTGCGCATTTTCTTTTTTAGGAAAATATCCTCATATATAATACGACACTTATTTGATTTTTTCGCTTTCTTCTGAAAATTTATTTTTTACATATTAGATACGGATTTGAATTATCTTCTATATTATTTCTATAATTCAAGTGCAATATCCATTATCTTATATAAAACAGATATAATTGTGTTAAAGATGCACGTATTGTCATTAAAATAACAATATGTGCATATAAAAAAGATGATACCAGATAAATTTCCTGATACCATCTTCAAGCATGAAAATACTTATTTTTGTTCAAAGGACGATCTCTCCGGAAGGATTTTCTGAAAGGCTTCTATTACAGCCTCCCTCATTTTCAAAAACTCTTCCTGGCTGCCTCCTTCATCATTGATGCACAGCATAGCCGCCTTTTGCCCCGCGATCGTTTCCAGGATCTTCTGGTCTTCCAGTCCTGTCTTATAAAAACGGCCAATTTTCGGAGACTGCGGTTCATAAGTTCCTTCCATATACTGCCAGTACTTCATCAGATACTGATTAACGTCAAATACACTGCGAAAACGGTTCCTGCATACCTCATCCAGTACTTCCCCCTCCCGCTTCCAGACCTCTTCAAATGTAGATTTTAAAAACGCACTTGGAACATGGGTATACTTAAACCCGGAAAACTCCTGATAAGGAATCATAAGAATGTTTCTCAACAGCATGTTTCCATAAGAAGGATGAAACCACTTTCTGAAATTTTTTTTGATAACTTTTCGTTTCTTATAGTGCATGTTTACAAGTGCCATATCATTAAGAAGAATATGCGCAAAAGGATTTCGGATATCATCCTGTGCAATTGCGGTTTCAATACAGCAATCTCTTGGGAGACCATTTTTAAAAAAGATCTCAGGCTCTACAGGCCTCAGGAGAAACATATCATCATTGAAATACACAAATTTCTCTGCCAGACCGGGAATCCTGTGAAAATTCAATTCAATCGGATTGCAGTTAAAAGTCGGCAGATATTTTGACGGAATATAATCTTCATGGCGAACGATCCGAAGCTTCGGCGCATTTCTGTCAAGCCATTGCGGAACATGTCCCCAGGTAACAAACCATACTGTATTTACCCAGGGCGCAAACTTTTCTACTCCGCGGAACCAGTACCTCAGATTATTCCAGTCCCGATATCTGTTCTCTCCTGCATCCGTCCCCTTTGTCGGACTGTAACGCTGAAATTCTTCTCTCCAGGCCGGATCTGATCCATCTACCCAGGGAATGACAAAATCAATTTTTTCCATTTTTTATTCTCCGTACAGTTTTTTCAATCGTCGCGCCTCCCGGCAAATATCAAAATGTCCTTCTACAAGTCCCTGATAAATCTCTTCCTTCCCGACTCGCGGCCTTTTTCCTGCTCTTACCACAGTTTCTGCCCATTTTTCGGGAGATGTTCCAAGAGAAAGTGGTTTCAACTGTCCGGGAATCACATTAACTTCTCTGGAAATTGTATCTGAAATCACACAGGTAAGTCCGTTAGCCTGCGCTTCCACAAGTGCAAAGGGCAATCCTTCGTAAAGAGAAGGAAAAAGAAATACATCCATCGCAGACAGAAAGGCTCCGATATCTGTTCTCTTTCCCAGAAAAAACACCTTATCCTCCAGGTTTTCACTCTTTACCCGTTCCAGAATATTTTCATACTGACCGCCTCTGCTTCCTACAAGTGCCAGCACAGCATCCGGTCTCTTCTTCAGGATCTCCTTAAAAATATCCAGAAGCCCCTCATGGTTTTTCTGTGGATCAAACCGTCCTACATGACCTACAACAAACCGGTTTCCCCAGCCAAACGCACTGCGGACAATCGCACGATGATCTTCCGAAAAGAGATAGCGTTCCATAGATATCGCATTGTGTACGATAACTACCTTACCGGCATCATAATCTTCATTCCCAAACAGCCATCTTCCCGCCACCTCCGAACACGCAAAAAAATCTGTGGCATATCTTTTGATGCGGGCACGGTTGCACCAGTGCATGAATTTTCGTACCATTCCCGGACAGGAAGAATTATGAGAATGAGCGATCACCTTCCTGACTCCGGCTTTCGATGCCAGCCGCAATGGAACAATATTGGCTGCGGACAGCATATTCACATGCACCACATCATAATTTCCTTTTTTTAATATCTGTTTAAATCGTTTCACATATCCCAGATAATTCTTTTTCACATTGGGAACATAGAAAATCCTGCCTCCAAGTGTTTTTATTTCTTTTTCATAAGCGATCTTACCATACATGCAGACAAAATCGAACTGCACATCCATTTTCGAAAGCTCCCGGTAATAATTCATGACGAAAGCTTCCAAGCCTCCTCCTATGTTACCTAAGCCAACCTGCAATACTCTCACTTATATACCTCTCTTTATTCTGGATAACAGATATCCGCTTTTCTATAAATCCATATTACAAATATAACATAAAATTAACATATGGTAAATGTTATTGTAACATTCTCTCTGATATTTTCTGTAATTTCGAAATTTTTATGTATTGCAGGAAATTTTTAATCGAATCCGCGCCAAGCGGATATCTGAAATCCACATTCAGCCCAAAAAAGGCTCTGCCACAGGGGCAAAGCCTTTTTTCGATGTTTTTTATTTGGTAAGAACCATAAGGATATCGTTACTTCTCTTTACAAATTTTGTCATTTCTTCAGAAGAAAGCTGCTTATGGCTCATCATAGCCAGATCATAAAGCTGTTCGCAGATTACCGGCACATGTTCAGATTCCTGATTCTCAGCTATAAATTTCACCAGTGGATGATTTGCATTCAGAACAAGTACCTCCTGTCCTCCGAACATATTCGGATCCATTCCGTACATGTTATACATCTTCATCATATCCTGCATACGGCGACTCTCTTCCGGAAGAGTGATCATCGCTGCTGTTCCCTCATTTTTCAGCTTTTCTACCTTTACTTCCAGTTTATCTTTACCCAGATTTTTACGGAATACATCGGTCAGAGTTTTAACCGTTGCTTCATCTGTCTCGCCATCCTCACGAAGCTCTTCTGTAAGATCTGCGTCAATTCTCTTGAACTGTACGTTCTGATCCTGCTGCTCAAGATGAGAAATAAACTGAGAATCGATCACATGTTTAAGGATTACCGCATCTTTCCCGGCCTCACGGAACATATTGATGTACTGGCTCTGCTGTACCTCATCTGTTACGTAATAAATCACTGTTTTCTCAGGTTCCTCATTCTTGGATTCCTCGGAAGTTTTCTCTTCTGTCTTCTCTTCTTTCTTATTCTCCTCAATACAATCTTTCAGAGTAAGATATTTGCCATCCAGATTTTTGAAAAGGATATAGTCGTTCATCTTTTCGCCGAATTTCGCATCTTTGATGCAGCCAAATTTGATAAACGGACTGATATCATCCCAGTATTTCTCATAAGATTCTCTGTCTGTCTTGCACATTCCAGTCAGTTTATCCGCAACTTTCTTGGTAATGTACTCGGAGATTTTCTTTACAAAACCATCGTTCTGCAGTGCGGAACGGGATACATTCAGTGGCAGATCCGGGCAGTCGATCACACCTTTCAGGAGAAGAAGGAATTCCGGGATCACCTCTTTGATATTGTCTGCAATAAATACCTGGTTATTATAAAGTTTAATTGTTCCCTCAATGGAATCATACTCTGTTCTGATCTTCGGGAAATACAGAATACCTTTCAGGTTAAACGGATAATCCATGTTCAGATGGATCCAGAACAGTGGCTCTTTGTAATCCATAAATACCTTACGGTAAAACTCTTTATATTCTTCGTCTGTGCACTCATTCGGATGTTTCATCCAAAGCGGCTGTGTATCACTTAAAGATACCGGACGTTTGTTGATCTTTACTTTGTCCTTTGCCGGAGATACCTCTACAACTTCTTTTTCACCTTTGTCGTTCTCTTTCTCCTCTGTCTTGGCATCTTCGTGGATATGTTCAACAACTACATCATCCTCACGGAGATCTGCCTCATCGATAGTCTCATACTCCTGCTCTGCATTTGCTTTGGAAAGATAGATGTTTACCGGCATGAAAGAACAGTACTTCTCGATTACTTCACGCATACGGTACTCATTGGCAAACTCCAGGCTCTCCTCATTAAGGAAAAGTGTGATCTCAGTTCCTGGTTCTGTCTTGTTTCCATCTGTCATCTCATATTCTGTACCACCGTCACAGGTCCAGTGAACCGGTGCAGATCCTTCTTTATAAGAAAGCGTATCGATGTGTACCTCATCCGCAACCATAAACGCGGAATAAAATCCAAGTCCGAAATGACCGATCATCTGATCATCTGTTGTCTTATCCTTATATTTCTCAAGAAATTCTGTTGCACCGGAAAAAGCGATCTGTGTAATATATTCCTCTACCTCATCTGCAGTCATACCGATACCATTATCAATAAACTTCAGGGTTTTCTGATCTGGATCTACGATAACATTTACTGCCGGTTTATAGCCATCCGGGAATGTATAATCACCCATAACTTCCAGTTTTCTCAGTTTGGTGATTGCGTCACATCCATTGGAGATCATTTCTCTTACAAAAATGTCATGATCGGAGTATAACCATTTCTTGATGATCGGAAAAATATTTTCACTGTTGATTGATAAACTTCCATGTTTTGCTGACATGTATGTCACTCTCCTTTTGTTTTTTATTTCCTATGTTCCGGTAAACCCGGAAACCTGTTGTTTTTTTCAATAAATATATACTAATACGACTTTTTGCAAAAGTCAAGAAAAATTTAGCACTCGCCATTTTCGAGTGCTAGTAACAATGTCGGCTATAAATTTTTCATACGCAAAAAGATTCCCCTCACACATTTCTCATGCACGAGGGGAATCTTTTATAATTCTGCTTTTATTTTTTCTTTCTGCGGTATATAAGAATTCCTCCAATACATACAACTGCAGCGATCAGGATGATCACAAATGTCATGATCGGTGTACTGTCTCCTGTCTGTACCGCTGATTTCTGGCTGGACTGCGTAACTGCAGGGCTTGGTGTTGCTGTAAGGATCTCCGCCTGTGACACAGTAAATGTAACTTTGCTTTCAGACTGGACATCTGTATCTGTCCATCTGGAGCCGTCATATCTCTGCTGCACAAAATTGACTTTCAGTGTATACTCGCCTGGTTTGCTTACGCGGAAAGTTGCTGTATATGGTTCCGAATCCCAGTCACGCTTTTCCGTAATCTGCCAGCTCCTTGGCTGGAAACGGGTATCTCCCTTCACCGGATTGCTGTTATCCATACCAGCGCCTACCGCTGTGAAAGTGATTTTCGTGTTTGTATCATATTTTCCATTGGGATCAATTCCCGTGATCTTGTTATCAGATTCCTTTACCCCGGAACCTTTATATGCATTTACAGTAATACTTACCGCAATCACCGTACTGATCTTGTCAGGATTTTTCACACCATCGGGGAGTGTAACAGTTCCTTTTACATTGAATGTCTGTCTGTCCACAGAGGAAGGGTCATAAGAACAGCCTTTCACATCCCATTTCACAGAAGCTTTCTGTTCTCCCTTTGTTGTTGTGATCGTCACAGTTTCCGGAAGTTTCAGCGCTTTCTGTGTTTTCTCTGTCCCATTTGGAAGATCTGTGATCGATGATGGTTTTCGGATTCCGGTAAGATCATTCTCTTTCTCACTGTTATCAGTATTTTTTCGAACACTGAAATACGCAGTAATATAAGCAGATACATCTGCACTGTTGGAAATTACAATGTCTTCCAGATATTCTTCTTTGGAAAGACCCTTCTTCGGCTGCACTGTAAAGGTTGCACTTTTTCCCGCCTCAAGCTCTGTCTGTGAAAGAGCTCCTACGGTATAATTTTTTCCGGTTGGCTGCTGCAGTGTGATTTTTGTGTTACCGGTGTTGGTAACTGTTACAGTCTGTGCTTCCGGAAGATCTTTATAACCTTCGTTCACCGTACCGAAATTCAGACCTTCTTCCGGTTTGACCGAAAGATCATACACCGGTTCCGGTTTCGTTACAGTAAAGGAGACCGAAACGTTCTCATCTATATTTCCATCTTTATCTACAATTCTGATCTTGCCACTGTATTCTCCTGCAGAAAGGCCGGTTTTGGGCTGGATAGTAAAAGTTGCCTGATTATCTTCGCCCGGATTGAGTACCTCAGCCGAAAGAGCTCCTACTTCAAAATTCTTGGCTGTTGGCTGTACCAGACGGATCGCTTCCGTACCTGTGTTGGTAACTGTTACAGTCTGTGCTTCCGGGGCATTGGAATATCCCTGTTCCAGCTCTCCAAAATTCAGATCTTTTGGGGTAATATCTACAGAATTTTCAGTGAAACTGTCCCCATTTACCAATACGCTTGCTTTCACAGCTGCTGACGCCTTATTGTCCGACGTGGCAAAAACAAGATCTTCCTCATATGGATCATCTTTTGCTTCCAGTCCCAGCTTTGGCTGAACTGTAAACATCTGCTCATCGCCCTGGGCAAGCATGATTTCTCCATTATTTTCACCTTCACTGACAGGTTCAATATCAAAATTGTCTGACTGCGGCTGTTTCAGAGTTACCGTTTCTGTACCTGTATTTCTTATGGTTACAGTTCTTGTCTGATCAACCTCCGTATAGCCCTCTGTCAGGTCATCAAAAGGAATCTCTGCAGGATCTGCTGTCAGTTCATACTGTCCTTCTTCACTGTCGGATGGTTCCGATGCTTTCCCCGCATCCGCGTTCCCGTTATTCCCGTCATCTGTCTGTACTTCTACAGTGAGATCCGCCTCAAAGAAAACATCCACGCCTTCTTCTGTCTGATATGTGATCAGATCTTTATATTCTCCGGCGTTCAGTCCCTCTCTTGGTTTTACCCATACCGTAATCTGCTCTCCGCTTTTCAGTGGCTGTCCATTAATATCTTCAGCCATGAAATTCTCCGGAGAAATTTCTTTAAAATTCAGATCTGCAGTTCCGGTATTGGTAATCGTAACATACTGTACTTCCGGTATCTCTGTGTAACCTTCTGTTACAGTTCCGAAATTTAAAACACCACTTCCGTCTTCTGTGGATACAACTGCGGAATATGTAAGTTCTTCTGTTGAAGCACTGTCACCATTCTGTGCTTTCGTTTCCCCGGTCTCAACAGTTTTTTCATCAGATCCGGCTGTCGTATCTGATGAATCCTCTGCCTGATCTTCTGTCGAATCCTCTGTCTCTTCGGTATTTCCGGAATCTGTATCAGTTTCTCCCAATCCGGTGATCGTAATGGTGCTGTCCTGAGAATCCTGCTCCAAAGTCTCATCTGATCCGCTCTCGCTGGTAGATGTTTCTGTCTTCTTCTGCTGTGCAAGAGCTTTGGCATCTTCCTCCGTTGCGGAAACTTCCTGTGTTGTTACAGTAAGTTCGCCACTGATTCCCATTTCTTCTTTTCCTGTGATCTTAAGAACAATGGGAAATCCCAGATCCTTTTCTTCAACCTTATAGGTTTTATCTGTTCCTACTTCGGTGAGCACATCACCATCTTTCAGTGACCACGAAAAACTCACATAATCATCTGTAATTCCTTCTGGCTTTACCTTGGAATAATCTGCGCTTAAGGTAACACCTACTGCAATTGTTCCCTTAACTTTCAGTTTGCCATCCAGAGCTCCCTGGGGAACCGCAGCGGCAAACACCATAGATGGAAGTAATGTAACCATCATAAGCACGGCCATGATCACTGCCAGTACTCTGTTTTTCCTCATATTCCATCCTCCTTTACATCCTTATGTTTTCCTGCATTTTCAGATTTATGCATTCTTTCCTTTGTTGATGCAAGTTTACCATATTTAATTTTCAAGGATGTAATTTCTGCTTTCCGTTTTTTCTCTCAGCCTTCAACAATGAGATATTTTCCATCTGGAAGTTTAAACACTTCACTTTCTTCTTCCAGTTCTTTCAGGGAAAGTCCCTCTACATCTGCACCCATTCCATCCAGATATTTTTTTACATCTTTCAGAGAATCCAGCACTACTGCCATACAGTCTTCCAGAAATGCCTCTGCCTCTTCAAAATCATCTGCTACCGGCTCATCAAAAAGCTGTCCCTGTTTTTCCAGAAATGTCTGGACATATTCTTTCTTATACATTTTAAAAAAGTCCTCCTTTATTTATTATTTTTCTTCTCATAAATAGCAACCAGTTCCAACGGTACCGCTGCTACAATGTCTGCGCCGTTTTCTTCCAGTTCCCTGCGGTCACGAAAGCCCCAGAGTGCACCTACTGTATACATTCCGGCTGATTTACCTGTCTGCATATCCGTTTTTGTATCTCCGATATACATGCATTCTTCCGGTTTTACTCCGAATTCTTCCGCGATCTTTAACGGACCATCCGGTGCCGGTTTCCTTCGGATTCCCTCCTGCTGTCCCATTACCTCGTCAAAAACATCTCCATAGATCGCTTTTACGACTTTCTGTGCCGCAATATGCGGTTTATTAGAACATACGGCCATTTTTAATCCCGCATCTTTCAGTTTCTGAATGGTTTCCGGCATATCCTTATATGGTACAACTTTATACAGGGGATCTTCATCAAATTTTTTACGGTAAAGTTCCCGGACTTCTTCATAATGGACCAGATCCGGATCTCCGGCATCGATCAGACATCTTTTGATCAGCATATCCGCGCCTTCACCGCTGTAATAACGGAAATTATCTGTCGGCTGCGGTTTCAGGGAAAACTTTTCCATGATCTCATTTGCCACATATGCCATGGACTCCAGTGTATCTGCAATCGTTCCATCCAGGTCAAAGATACAAGCTTTTATCATTTTGTCATTCATCCTCTCAGGTTTATTCCAAGTTTCTTTGTCTCATAGATCAGCCTTGCCACAGGCAGTCCGACTACATTGTTGTAATCGCCGCGGATTCCTTTCACATAAGCACCCCAGGCACCCTGGATTCCGTAGCTTCCTGCCTTATCCATAGGATCTTTACTGTTTACATATTCTGCGATCTCTTCCTTTGTTACCGGGTAAAAAATTACATCTGTACATTCATGAAACGTATGAACTTTCCAGTTTTCTTCTTCTCTTACAAGAACTGTCACACCCGTATATACCTGGTGTGTATTTCCCTGCAGCATACTCAGCATCTTCACTGCTGCCTCCGGGTCTGAAGGTTTACCAAGGATCTTTCCTTCATAGGAGACTATGGTATCCGCTCCGATTATAAGAATGTCCGCCAGATCATCCGCCTGTTCTTTTTCCAGCGCATGTGCGGTAAACATGGCCTTTTGGAAGGAAAGTTCCTCAACCACCTTCGAGGGCTCTGTGCTGGTGATCCGTTCTTCACCACTGGCAGGTTTTACCTCAAATGTGATTCCCACCTGGCTTAAAAGCTCCCGTCTCCTGGGAGATGCAGAAGCAAGCACAATCTTTCTCATGTGTGTATTCCTCTCTTTCTGTGTTATCAGTATAACCTTTTACGGAAGGAGGTGCAACCGGAATTGTCAAAAGAGAATTCCTTCCGGATCATAAAATATAATACGCCGGGATTTCTGTACATCCCGGCGTACTGTCTTTTATATATAATTTGCTGTTTTGATCTTATGCCTTCGGCAGTTTAAAAGAACTCTTAAGAGACACAATACGGTTAAATACCGGTGCGCCCTCTTTGGAGTCATGGATGTCTGCACAGAAGAATCCGTTGCGGACAAACTGATAACTGTCGTAGCCTTTTGCTTTCAGAAGCTCCGGCTCAACATAAGCGCTCGTCACGGTGAGAGAGTTTGGATTTACATTGAGAGATCCGTCTTCTTTATTGTAAACACCCTTCTCTTCATCTACGATGTTCTCGTAAAGTCTTACCTCAACTTTACCTGCATTGGATGCCTCCACCCAGTGGATGGTTCCTTTTACCTTACGTCCGTCCGGTGCATTTCCACCTTTGGTTTCCGGATCATAAGTACAGTGAACCACACGGATCGTTCCGTCATCATCTGCTTCATATCCTGTGCAGGTTACAAAATATGCATTCATAAGACGGACTTCATTTCCGATATAAAGACGTTTGTATTTCTTCGGAGGCTCTGCCATGAAATCATCACGTTCGATATAAAGTTCTCCGCTGAACGGGATCTTTCTGGTTCCAAGTTCCTCGTTCTCCATGTTGTTCGGAGCTTCCAGGTACTCAACCTGTCCTTCCGGATAATTGTCGATCACAAGCTTGATCGGATCAAGGATCGCCATCATACGTGGACGTTTCAGTTTCAGATCCTCGCGGATGCAGTACTCAAGCATTGCGTAATCCACAGAACTGTTGGCCTTGGAAACGCCACAGAGCTCTACGAATTTACGGATAGATTCCGGTGTAAATCCGCGGCGGCGAAGTGCGGCGATTGATACCAGTCTCGGATCATCCCAGCCATCTACGATTCCGTCTTCAACAAGTTTCTTGATGTAACGTTTACCGGTGACAACATTGGTAAGGTACAGTTTGGCAAACTCGATCTGTTTCGGTGGATGCGGATACTCCAGTTCTTTTACAACCCAGTCATAGAGCGGTCTATGATCCTCAAATTCCAGAGTACAGATGGAATGAGTCACGCCTTCGATCGCATCCTCGATAGGATGAGCAAAGTCATACATCGGATAGATGCACCACTTGTCTCCAGTGTTGTGATGTGTCATACGTGCTACACGGTAGATAACCGGGTCACGCATGTTCATATTCGGAGATGCCATATCGATCTTTGCACGGAGAACTTTTTCTCCGTCTCCGTATTTGCCCTCACGCATCTCCTCAAAAAGCTGCAGGTTCTCTTCTACAGTACGGTTTCTGTATGGGCTCTCTTTACCTGGTTCTGTAAGAGTTCCTCTGTACTCACGGATCTGGTCTGCAGTCAGGTCGCAGACAAATGCCTTGCCTTTTTTGATCAGCTTCACAGCGGCCTCATACATCTGGTCAAAATAATCAGAAGCAAAGAAAAGTCTGTCTTCCCAGTCTGCGCCAAGCCATTTTACATCAGCCTTGATGGATTCTACAAATTCGGATTTCTCCTTTGTCGGGTTTGTATCATCGAAACGAAGGTTAAATTTTCCGTTGTATTTCTTTGCAAGCCCATAGTTTAAAAGAATGGACTTAGCATGTCCGATATGAAGATAACCATTCGGTTCCGGTGGAAAACGTGTATGCACAGTGTCATAAACGCCTTCTTCAAGATCTTTGTCTATAATATTCTCAATAAAGTTTTTGGAAACTGTCTCGTTGTCCATGATTCTCCCTCCTAGATATCGTCCTGATGTTTTATCTTATCATATATTTGGAGTTTTTGAAACCCGCAAAACCTGTATTTAAACAAAAAATTGTCTGTTTTTGGACACAAAAAAAGCTGCTGACGGGAATCGAACCCGTGACCTCCGCCTTACCAAGGCGACGCTCTACCGACTGAGCCACAGCAGCTTGTTTCGCGACGTTTGTGCCGCTCACAGTTGTTTATATTATCAGATGACTTTCATATTGTCAATACTTTATTTTTATTTTTTTAAAAATTTGTATTTTCATGACTATCGCATAAAAATCCTGTGTACTGCAGTCCCCGGACACAGCGCACAGGATTCTCTTTTTACTCTTCTGATTTTGCATCCTCAGAAGCTTCTGCCTCTTCTGTTTTTTCTTCCGCCTCATCAGCTGCAGCTTCCTCTGTCTCTGTTTCAGCTTCCGTCTCTTCTTCAGCCGGTGCTTCTTTTGTATCCTCTTCTTCTGTCTCTTTGGAAACTTCTACAGTCTCAGATGCGGTTTTGTCCCAGTCCTGGAAAACTTCTTTCTCTTCTTTTTCTTCTTTCTTCTCATCCTCTTCAAGATCATCGAGATCGTCAAAGTCATCTTCAAAATCGTCTTCACATACAGATTTTCTGGATATGATCGCTGCAATAGCTCCTGCTGCTGCCGCAGTAAGAGCTCCTACTGCAACCAGTCCCCAGTATTTATTAATCTTTGCCATAATTGGTCTCCTTTCTTGTTCCGCTGTTTTTAACATCATTTTAATACTTTTATATCCAAAAGAAAAGAGGGGAATTAACTTTCTCCAAAACAACGTTTCATTTTTTTGCGGATTCTTCGCAGGGCATTATCAACAGCCTTCGGCGTTTTACCCAGAATTTCCGCGATCTCCACATAGCCATTTCCCGCAATATACAGCTGAAACACCTGATTTTCCAGAGAACTTAAGCTCTTTTTCATTTCTTTTTTCAGCGCTGTTACATTTTCCCGGTCAATCAGGATTGCTTCCGGATTATCATGTTCCGTACAGGAATCTCTGAGATTTTCTTCCATTTCCCTGTCACTTAAGGATATATACGTATTCAGCGGCTGATGTTTCTGACGGTTTGAACTTTTGATCGCGCTGTAGATCTGTCTGTCAATACACATATTCGCAAAGGACTGAAAGGATGTTTCCCTGTCAGGCTGGTAGTCCCGGACTGCTTTAAACAGCCCGATCATACCCTCCTGGATCAGATCGTCGGTATCCCCGCCAATAAGAAACATGGCCCTTGCCTTTTTTCTGACCAGACCTTTGTACTTTTCCATCAGATAATCTGCAATCATGGATTCTCCGGCACGAAGCCTCTGAATAAGAACTTCGTCCTCTGTCTCATTATATCGGCACATTTTTTCTCCGAACAGCTTAAGCTGTATCTGTTATTTTGCCATTCTCTGTCTCACGATCTCAAATGCAAGCACTCCTGCCGCTACAGAAGCGTTGAGGGAATCAATGTCTCCATTCATCGGGATCGCGGTAGTAAAATCACATTTTTCCTTTACAAGACGGCTGACACCATTTCCCTCGTTTCCGATCACAAGGCCAATGGGACCTGTCAGGTTCTGGCGGTACATCACTTCTCCGTCCATATCCGCACACACAAACCAGATTCCTTTTTCTTTCAGCTCATCAATCGTCTGTCCAAGGTTGGCAACCTTGGCAACCGGCGTATAGTTCAAGGCACCGGCAGAAGTCTTTGCGACAGTAGCTGTCAGACCTACAGCTCTGTGTTTCGGAATAATCACACCATGGGCACCGGCAAGATTGGCAGTACGGATGATCGCTCCCAGATTATGAGGATCTTCAATATTGTCAAGAAGAATAATAAAAGGAGGCTCTCCTTTTTCTTCTGCTTTTTTCAGAATATCTTCCACTGTGGAATAGTCGTAAGCCGCAACCTGCGCGATCACACCCTGGTGGGCACCGGTCTCGCTCATGGAATCCAGACGTTCCTTCGGAACAAATTTCACGATGGTATCATGTTTTCTGGCTTCTCTTGCGATAGTACGAACCGGTCCGTCCTGACAGCCATCCAGAATAAACAATTTATCAACACATTTGCCGGAACGAAATGCCTCAAGTACTGCATTTCTTCCTTCTATCATTTCAGTCAATTTAAATTTCCTCCTTCTCAAGTCCTGCGTGGACCAGTTCCAGTATCCTTGAAAAATCCTCTTTCAGATAAAGATATCCCATCAGTGCCTCAAAGCCTGTAGCACGCCGGTAATCCGCCATAGTCGCATGTTTGGCCATGGTAGCGGAATGGGCATTTCTTCCTCTCCGGTATACACTTTTTTCCTCTTCTGTCAGAAGCGGTTCAAGAATTTCCATCATGCCAGACTGCGCAGACGCTTTTACAAGGCTACTGGCCTTTTTGTGGAGACGGTTTACCGGGCAGTTTGCCTTTTTCACAAGGATGGTACGGATCACCAGTTCATAAACACCATCCCCGATATAGGCCAGTGTCAGAGGTGAATAGGTCCGAAGATCTGCGTCTTTCAGATCAAACAGCTCTTTAAGCTCCCTTAAGCTCTCTGCCATTTCACACCTTCTCTTGTATCTTTCAAAATGATACCTTTTTTCAGAAGCTCGTCACGGATTTCATCTGCTCTCTTGAAATCTTTAGCCTTTCTTGCAGCCTGACGCTCCTGGATCAGATCCTCGATCTCTTTATCAAGGATTTCCTCTTTCTTCTCGATCTTCAGTCCCAGCACATCACTGAGTTTGAAAAGTTCCTCATAAAGACCTGCCGCAAATTCTTTTGAGCTGTTTTCGTTTACATTCGTGTTGGCAAATTTAACAAGCTCAAAGATGGCAGCAAGTGCATCTGCAGTGTTGAAATCATCATCCATGGCAGCTTCAAATTTGGTAACAAAGCCTTCTGCCTCTTTGAGAAGTGCAAGTTCTTCCTCTGTGATATTCTCCACTGCCGCATTGTCCTTACGGTCGCTGAGCTTGCCTGCTGCTTCCAGGATACGCTCCAGAGAATTCTTGGCTGCTTCCATCAGATCCGCACTGAAATTCAGCGGGCTTCTGTAATGCGCGTTCAGCATAAAGAAACGAAGGACCTGAAGATCATACTGCTCACCGATCTGACGTACAGTACGGAAGTTTCCAAGAGATTTGGACATCTTGCGGTTGTCGATGTTGAGGAAACCGTTATGCATCCAGTATCTTGCAAAAATCTTACCATTGCAGCACTCGCTCTGTGCGATCTCATTCTCGTGATGCGGGAAGATCAGATCCTCTCCGCCTGCATGGATATCAATCTCTTCTCCAAGATATTTTTTGGACATGACAGAGCACTCGATATGCCAGCCAGGACGTCCGTCACACCACGGTGACGGCCAGGACGGCTCGCCCTCTTTTTTCGGTTTCCAGAGTACGAAGTCCAGCGGATCTTCTTTCTGGTCCTCACCGGATACCTTCAGAGAACGGAAACCGGACTGGAGATCATCCAGATTCTTATGAGAAAGCTTGCCGTACTCTTTGAATTTCTTTACACGGAAATATACGGTTCCGTCGGCTGCCGGATACGCGTATCCCTTGTCAATAAGGGTCTGGATCATGTCGATCATGCCCTGGATCTCCTGTGTTGCCTGAGGTGCGGTTGTGGCAGGTTTTACATTCATGTCTGCCATATCTTTCTTGCACTCTTTGATATAGCGGGTGGAAATTTCCTCTGCGGAAACACCCTCTTCA
Organism: Blautia sp. MCC283; assembly: GCF_018785565.1. NCBI lineage: Bacteria > Bacillati > Bacillota > Clostridia > Lachnospirales > Lachnospiraceae > Blautia > Blautia sp. MCC283. The sequence continues at coordinate 43,871 of NZ_WQQB01000032.1, forward strand.
ATGGCTTTTTTGATAATTTTGTCATCCACATCTGTGAAGTTGGATACATAGTTAACCTCGTATCCTTTATATTCCATGTATCTTCGTACCGTATCAAAAATGATCATGGGGCGGGCATTTCCGATATGGATCAGATTGTAAACCGTAGGTCCGCAGACATACATTTTTACCTTGCCCTCTTCCAGAGGTACGAACTCCTCTTTTCTTCTTGTGAGTGTGTTAAAAATCTTCATGTTACTCTTCCTCCAATTTCCCGATTCTATACAGGGAGCAGATCGCCTGAGAAGAAATTCCCTCTCCCTGTCCTGTAAAACCAAGGCCCTCTTCTGTAGTTGCCTTGATATTCAGCTGTGATATTTCAATTCCAAGTGCTTTCGCAATGTTTTCTCTCATCTCTGGAATATGTGGTGCCATCTTTGGTTTCTGGGCAATGATCGTAGCATCAATATTCCCCACCGCATAGCCGTTTTCTTTCAGAAGTCCGGCAACATGTACCAGAAGTTTTACACTGGAAATTCCCTTATATGCAGGGTCTGTGTCCGGAAAATGTTTTCCGATGTCTCCAAGAGCCGCAGCTCCCAGAAGTGCATCCATGATCGCATGGATCAGCACATCCGCATCGGAATGACCAAGAAGGCCTTTTTCCCAGGGAATGTTTACTCCTCCAAGGATCAGATCTCTGCCTTCTGTCAGTTTATGTACATCATATCCCATTCCTACTCTTATCAAACCATTCCTCACTGCCTTTCCTGAAATTTATGCCAAGTCAACAGAACTTATTGTGATCTTTTTCTGATCAGTATGTGAGCATCTTCCGAAGCCTTAAAAGACTCAGCCTTCTTCTTGTATACGGTGCAAGGCGAAGACTCTCTTCGATCACCTCTCCCGGCAGTCCGATATCCCGGACTCTGCTTACACAACCAGCTGTATTCATCATTTCCTGCATATCTGTAACCGCCGGAAGTGCATCAATGATCTTAAGAATTCCGGGAAGCGTATCGGAAAGTTCTTTCGTGCTCACATCATCCAGAAGTTCCGGCGTATTTTCTTTTTCGATTGCTCCAAGAATTCCTTTTTTTCCAAAAGTACTCTGGAGAAGTTCCCGGTCTTCCTCTGTACAGGTATGCACTTTGCAGTTTCCTTTTCGGATGGCATCCGCAATTTTCTTGTACTCCAGAAGTACCAGCATGGTTCCTGCAGAAACTTTTTCACCGTGCAGCGCATCCAGATGCCCGTTCACAACTTCCATATCCCAGAGATGTACCAGATGATGTTCTGCTCCGGATGCAGGTCTGGAATTTCCGGTCATCTGCATGGCAAGCCCTGACAGCACCAGGGCATACATCAGTTTCTCACATGCTTCTTCTTCGCCAGCCGCAATCTCCTTCAGATTATCCTTCACAGTCCTGACAGCTTTTGTTTCCAGATTTACCACCTCTGCACAGTAATATTCTTTCGAAAGAATGCTGGCTATTTTCCAGTCTGCCAGAGCAATATATTTCCCCAGAATATCCGACACACCTGCAGCGGTAAGTCTCTTCGGTGCTTTTGCAAAAATATCCGTATCCGCAAAAACAAAAAGCGGCGCAGATGCTGCTACTGCCTTTTTCACACCGTTCCATGTCATATCTGCTACTGTAGAAGTAAATCCGTCTGAACTGGCTGCGGTGGGCACAGAGACAAAAGGAATCCGGTACTGATGGGCCACAAACCGGCTGAGATCATGGATCGTACCTGCGCCTACCGCAAGAACAAGATCAATGTCCTCTTCCATATAATTCTCCACAATTTCCACGGCCCGTTCATCTGCCTCAAGATCTTCGGCATCCAGGATCAGCACCTGGCACCGGTCGTAGATATCTTCCATCAGTTCCTCTGTTGCCTTGTAACTGTTTGTGTCACAGATCAGAAGCGGGGAAATGTATTCTCTCAGATCTCCGTCTGACATTTCTTCTTCCAGTTTCCCGATAGCTCCTGATTCAATTACAATTTCCTTAACGTCTATGTGGTGCTCCCTCCCGCAGCTGCAAGGTCGGGCAAAATCGTCCGCATCGACTCGCATGTATTTATATCCTCCTGACTTATCTTGATAATTCACAGCGTACGTCTCAATCCGCTGAATGATACAATATTACAGTTTGGTATTATACAGGATTTCTTTTTAAAAATCAATCACAGCAAAAAATCCCCTGCCGGAAGATCATCTCTTCCTGACAGGGGATTTACTGCTCGTTTTATATTATACTGCTGCGATTACTTCTACCTCACAGAGTACATTCTTCGGAAGTGTCTTAACTGCGACACAGGAACGTGCCGGTTTGTTTACGAAATATTTTGCGTATACTTCGTTAAATGCGGCAAAATCGTTCATGTCTGCAAGAAAGCATACAGTTTTGACTGCTTTCTCATAGCTGGAACCTGCTGTCTCAAGAACTGCACCAAGATTCTTCATTACGCGGTCTGCCTGCTCCTCGATGGTTGTTCCCACAACTTCTCCGGTTGCCGGGTCAACCGGGATCTGACCGGATGTGTAAAGAGTATCTCCATGGATGATTGCCTGGGAATACGGTCCGATGGCTGCCGGTGCCTTGTCTGTATGTACTGTCTTCATAATAAAAATCTCCTTTCGTGAGCTCGTGAAATCCTCCTGTTTTGTATGAAACATTCAGATACCGCTCGGCTGATTTTCATTTTAGCTCACAAATCAATCCTGGTCAAGCCGCATATTCAGATAATTGTAAACAATCCCTGAAATATCACGAATGTGCGAAACTGCATCCCCGGATTTACAGTTCTCAGACATTACGCAGAGAATATAGGTTGTCTTCTCCCCATATACAATGGCAATGTCGTGCTGGTCTGTATCCGTCTCCCCGGTCTTGTTTGCGATTTCCACAGAAGCGGAAATCCCACTGGGGATCTTGGTTGTCACCTGCTGATTCAGAAGGAGGTTCAGCATTGCTTCCGAAGCTTCCTTTGATACACATTCCCCTTTATAAATCCGGGAAAGAAGCTCTCCACAGTCCTTTACAGAAGTGGTATTTCTCCCTCCCAGCCCCGCATCTTTGGATGCGGAAGGACTCAAGGTATGCTGTACCGATGTATCCGCAAACTGACTTTCCGCAAGGAAAGCATTCACTGCCTCTGCCCCGTCTTTAAAAACACCGGATGTCGTCTGCAGGCGTACCAGCTCATTAAAAGATTCATTATCACTGACTGTGATCATATTCCAGAGAAGATCATTAACTTTTGTCGAGACTGCCGGATCAGAAACATCTTTTTTCATTTTTGCGGCTTCACTCTGAAGAACAGTATCCATATTGGCATATGTCTGTGCCATAACAAACGCCTTGATCAGGCTGGCCGAATATAAGGGCTGGCTGTTCAGCTGAAATTCCTTATCATTGGTAAGATCTTTTACATATACACTCCAGATACCGTCATAGGAACCGAAAAGTTCCGTAAGCCTGGTTTCCAGGCCCTCCATACCCAGGTCCTTTGTTTCTACCTTTCCTGTTCCATCAACAGGAAAGCCTTCCGGTGTGGTACCTTCTTCCTGCACCAGGACTCCGTTTTCTCCGCCAAAATAATAATAGCCATCAAACATCTGTCCTGCCGCATTCATTTCCAGATAATGTATTCCGGGATCTGTGACCATCTTTCCATACTGATCAAAATAATACAAACCATTATAGGTAGTCTTATCCACCACCAGATTGTCCATATACCGCACCTGCGGCGAAGCACTGAGTTTTCCCAGATTATTCACCATATAACAGCCATCAAAAGAAACTTCCGCCCCGCTCCCGTCCTCTGTGGGGGCAGTCAGATTTCTGATCTGGACCATATGCGGATTTCCTGCTGCAAATTTACCGTTTTCATCATGATAATAATATCCGTCAAATACCGTACCATCAATCACAAAATGATCAAAATAATGCACTGCCGGTGCATTTTCTCTGGTTCCGTCTTCATTCAGGCAGTAAAAACCACTGCTTTTTAAAATGTATTTCCCACTTCCATCGGGAATCGGAAGTATCTGGGACTCCTCCGTAACAGACCCAAGGCTGCCCTGTGCCGTCTGCTGCGGCGCCGCCGCTGATGCCGGCTGAGTAAGCATTACCGTGCTGAAACACACTGCCAGTATTTTTAATATTTTTTTCTGTCTCATATACTTCTTTCACTTTTCTTATCTTTGGATTTAACAGTTACTGATTTTATCCGGGTCTCATATCTTCCTGTCTGCAATGTGGATAAATTCTCTATCAGTATACCGGATTTCTTACGTCTGTCAAGTAAACGACCGCCAGAACCTGCTTACTGCCTCTTCTACAGTATTCAGTCTGCAGCTGCTCCGGTCTTTCCATTCCCTCGGAAAAATTTCTCCGTAATCCCGTCCCAGAAAACGGTCATCCAAAAGCAGGATCACACCTCTGTCCTCTTTGGTCCGGATCACACGTCCGGCGGCCTGAAGAACCTTATTCATACCAGGATAACGATAGGCATAATCAAAACCGCTCTGTTTCTTTCGGTCATAATATTCTTTCAGGATCTCCCGCTCACTGCCGATCTGCGGAAGTCCGGTTCCCACTATGATCGCTCCGATCAGACTTTCACCTGTAAGATCAACCCCCTCGGAAAAAATTCCTCCAAGTACGCAGAAACCTACCAGTGTTCCTTCCCTGCTCTGAAATTCTTCCAGAAATTCCTCCCGTTCCCGTTCGGTCATATCAGAATTCTGCCGGATACAGCGCACCCAGTCTACCGAAAATTCCTCCTCATAAACCTGATATACATCTTCCATCAGACGATAGGAAGGAAAAAACACCATATAATTCCCCTGGCGCTGCCATACACACCTGGAAATATATTCCGCAATCTTACGGTACTCTGTATGGTTTCTTCTTGTATACCGGCTGCTTACATCGCTTCCAATGAGAATTCTCCTGTTTTTTGCCGAAAACGGGGACTGCACATAAATTCCATAAGCATCTGTTTCTGTTGTAAGAAGTTCCCGGTAATACAACATCGGAAAAAGTGTTGCGGAAAAAAATACCGCACTTCTTCCCTTTTTCAGGTATTCACTTAAGTTTGCAGCCGGATTCACGCAGAACAGGCGCAGCCGGAAATCATTTTCCCCAAAGCATTCCGTATAGACCACATAGTTCTCATCCACCAGTTCTGACACATTCAGAAAATCACGCACAACAAAATAAAATTCCAGGATCTCCTTTCGAAGCTCCTCTTCCAGATTTTTTTCTTCCAGAATTTCTTCCAGCTCACCGGAAATGGTAAGAAACGTAACCGGCAGTACACCTGGGTTGGAAAGCACCTGATACGGATTTTGGGATGCCTTAAGATCCTCTTCCAGTTCCAGCATCTGCCTGCTGGCTTTATCCAGTGCCCTGGCGAGTTTTGGAAAATGTTTCCGGATTTTTTTCCGCAATGTAAAAAGTGTCTGTCTGGATATCTCCGCACTGTACATTTCTCTTCCGCGTTCTACCAGATTATGCGCTTCATCAATGAGAAAAATATAATCTCCGGAAATATTTTCCCCGAAAAAGCGTTTCAGATGGACATTGGGATCAAAGGCGTAATTATAGTCACAGATCACCCCGTCTACCCAGACGGAAAGATCCAGGCACATCTCAAAAGGACATACCTGCCATTTTTCTGCATGAGCACGGATCACTTCTCTGGAATATACCTCTTCGGTTGTCCAAAGTTCATAGACTGCATCGTTCACCCGGTCAAAATGTCCTTTCGCATAGGGGCATTTCTCCGGTGTACATTCCGGTGAATCCAGGAAACAAAGCTTTTCTTTTGCGGTAATGGCTGTGACCTTAAATTTCAGTCCATTTTCACGCAAAGTATGGAACGCTTCCCAGGCAACTGTTCCTGTAATGGTTTTTGCGGTAAGGTAAAAAAGTGTTTCGCCCTTCCCCTCTCCGATGGCACGTACAGATGGAAAAATTGCAGACATGGTTTTTCCCACTCCGGTAGGTGCCTGGACAAACAGCGTTTTCTTACTGGAAACCGTATGATATACACCACTGACGATCTCTCTCTGCCCTTCTCTGTAAGGAAACGGAAACTGCAGATCTTTCATGGATGCATTCCGTTCTTTTTTCCAGGAAAGCGAACAGGAAATCCATTTATGGTAATCATCCAGAAGTTTCTGGTACCAGTTTTTAAGTTCCTCCATGGAAAAAATTTCTCGAAACCTTCTGGTGTCTTCTGTATCCAGATGGGAATAGGTCATCTGGATCCCAATTTGGGAAAGGCCTTCTTTTTCTCCGTAAATCCACCCGTAACACATTGCCTGTGCGCGGTGGACAGGTACCGGTACCTCCATTGCCTGAAGATTTCCATAGGTGCCTTTGATCTCATCAATCCAGAACTCCCCGTCCTCAGTAAAAATTCCATCTGCGCGGCCTTCTACCTGGATGATTACATCTTCATATTCACTTTCTCTTTTCAGGGAAACTTCTGCCTGATAATTGCCCTTCATACTTCGCTGGATCTTCCGGTGAAGTCTTCCACCTTTTAGCATGGCTTCTTTATCTCCGGATGATCCACGGCTGTTATCCAGATCTCCGCTTCTCAGTATAAATTCCACCAGGTTTCTGACAGAAATTCGCACTTTTGGTTTTTCCATAATTTACTCCTGCAGCTGTCAGAGTTCTTCACCCTGCAGCTGTCCTTTTCTGCAATGCTGTATTTCAAGATTATACCACAAAAACACATACAAAAATCTCTCTGCAATCAAAAAAGACGCATGTTCTGCTTTACTTTTCATGAACTGCGCCTTTTTATTACCTTTTTTCTTTATTCATATTTCTCAGCCTACCGCATATTTGGAAAGAACCTGGTTAAAATTTTCATCCTCTCCGTAACACTTTACTGTCAGGGTTTTTGTCAGATCCAGACTCAGAAGTCCAAGGATTGACTTTGCGTCGATGATAATGCGGTTGTAAAATACATCAATATCAAAATTGCATCTGCTGGCTGCACTGACAAACTCCTGTGCGCTTTTTTCATCCAGTTTGATCTGTTTCTCCATTGCTGACCGCCTGCCTTTCTGAAGTTTTTGTATATGTCTGTTTTACACAAAAGTTAAGTTTTTGTCAATACTGTTTATTTCCTGTCAGGTGTTTTTCGACACAATGTATAATATCTTTGCTTTTTCTTTGGAAATTTTGTCAGATTTATTTGGATTTTTTTTGGATAAACAGGTCAGATTAACAGAAAAATCCGCCACAGGACTGTATGTTACATGTCCTGTGGCGGATACTGCTTCCGGAGTCAAGCGGATATTCGGATTTTGTTCAGATCCGTGTCAGAACAAAAATATCATAGATCGCTCTGACAGCTTTTTCGAAATCACGGTTCTCAACGCCGATGATGATATTCAGCTCACTGGAACCCTGATCGATCATTTTTACGTTTACATTTGCGTGAGCAAGAGCAGAGAAGATTCTTCCTGCAGTACCTCTCTGGGATTTCATTCCACGGCCTACAACTGCGATCAGCGCAAGGTCAGATTCCATCTCCACAAAGTCAGGCTGTACCAGACGGTGGATGCCTGCGATAACCTGCTGCTCTTTCTCCTCAAATTCATCCTGGTGAACATATACAGTCATGGTATCAATTCCGGACGGTACATGCTCAAAGCTGATTCCCTGATCCTCAAATACCTGGAGAACCTTACGGCCAAAACCGATCTCACTGTTCATCATGGATTTCTCAATGTTAATAGAACAGAAACCTTTCTTTCCGGCAATACCGGTAATGGTAAATTTCGGTTTTTTGCAGGTGCTCTCCACGATCAGTGTACCCTTATCCTCCGGGCTGTTTGTGTTACGGATGTTGATCGGAATTCCCTCTTTACGAACCGGGAAGATCGCATCCTCATGAAGAACAGTTGCACCCATATAAGAAAGCTCACGAAGCTCTCTGTATGTAATTGCCTCGATCGGTTCCGGATTGTGAACGATACGCGGATCTGTTACAAGGAAACCGGAAACATCGGTCCAGTTCTCATAAATATCTGCATGGATGGCTTTTGCAACCAGGGATCCGGTTACATCAGAACCACCTCTGGAAAATGTCTTCACCGTGCCATCCGCACATGCTCCGTAGAATCCCGGGATAACCGCATGCTGGGATTTGCTGAGCTTCTTGGAAAGGAGTTTATTTGTCTCCTCCGCTTCCAGATTACCGTCTTTATCAAAACGGATCACTGAAGCCGCATCCACGAAATCGTATCCAAGGTATGCAGCCATGATCTTACCATTGAGGAACTCTCCTCTGGACGCCGCATACTGAATTCCCGCCTGTGCACGGAAATCCTCATCGATCTTCTTGAACTCGTCTTCAAGAGAAAGGCTCAGCCCAAGACCTTTGATGATCTCGTAATATCTCTCTTTGATGGCATTAAGTTTCTCAGTGATATCCTCACCTTTGGATGCTGCGTCATAGCATCCGTAAAGCATATCCGTTACTTTGATATCTTCGTCAAATCTCTTTCCGGGAGCTGACGGAACTACATAACGGCGGCTCTCATCGCTGCGGATGATATCGCCCACTTTCTGAAACTGCTCCGCATTTGCAAGAGAACTTCCACCGAATTTTACAACTTTTTTCATGATAACACCTCTCACCTGTAATTTCGACTTCCAGCGCTGCATATTCACGATTCACTGCAACGCTTTACCACAGAAACCTACGGCTATTTTATTGAATAATTCATGATTTTGCAAGTCTTTCCGTTACATTTCCGCAAAAAAGTCAAATTATACAAGAGAAAAGTATCTCCTGACCTGTTTCTTATGCACAGTACTGTTTCAGAATATTCTCAAGAGCTGCAGCGCTGCTTGTGTGACAGCGGCATACAGGGATGGATTTTTTCTTTGCTTCTTCTACTGCACAGTTTACCATTTTGTGGGAAACGGTACTTGTAAACAGAATCATCAGATCCGGCACACCGATCTTTTTCTTCATGGCTCCTTTTTCTTTTGCAAAAACTTTTGCCTTACATCCGAATCCCTTACAGATATCCTCATACTGACATACCATTCTTTCATTACCGCCTACGATTACAACGCTCATAATTCACTCTCCTTTGATCTCTGAACTTTTTTTATATAACTGTTACTGGTTATCTTTAACTAACTCTTGGTTTAAAATATTGAGTTAGTATTTGCTAACTCGTTTATTATAATACCATGCCTTAAAAAGTTTGTCAAAGGTAATTTTAAATTTTGTCAGATTTTTTATATTCTGTGATCCCGCATACAGTAAGTATGCCCTCTTTTACCTGGAAATGTACATCCATTCCTGCAAAAGGCATTCCATATATCCGCTCCGGATCTTTCTGGTATGCAGGTCTTGGGTCTTCTTTAAGCACCCCTTCCAGGGCAGAGATCTTATCTTCCGGGATCTTTGCCTTCCATTCTTCGGGGATCTCCACTTTCAGGAAATGCTGCTCCACTTTTGCCGCAAAGCCGCCCAGAGCTTCCGGATGGCAGTCTGCCGCCGGCAGATATGGCTTGATATCATAGATGGGGGTTTCGTCCATCAGATCCGCACCGGATACGATCAGTACAGGGGCTTCTTTGCTCTCCAGATCGATCTTTTCCAGTTTCACGCAAGACAGCCCTACCGGATTTGGACGGAAGGGGGATCTGGTGGCAAATACACCCATCCTTTCATTCCCGCCCAGACGTGGCGGACGTACCGTAGGTGACCAGTTCTCACGGATTGCCTTAGAAAATTCCCAGAGCAGCCAGATATGTGAAAAATCTTCCAGCCCCTTCACCGCTTCACGTACCCGGTATTCCGGTTCAAAAACAACACGGGCTGTCAGTTCTTCCACACGGCCGCTCTGGCGCGGGATTCCAAATTTTGTTGGAAAATCACTTCTGATCCTTGCAATTATTTTCATATTACTCTCCCAATGTTTCGTTCATGCTTCCTGTCCGGTAGCCTGTCAGATCCATTGTAACATAGGTAAAGCCATATGTCTTAAACTCTTTTGTGATCTTTTCCCGGTTTTCCAGAACTTTGGAAAATTCTCTCGGTTCCACTTCAATGCGGGCCATCATTCCGTGGATCCGCACACGAACCTGATGGAATCCCAGATCCAGAAGAAGCTGCTCTGCTTTATCTACCATGGAAAGTTTATCCCTTGTGATCTCTTCTCCGTAAACAAATCTGGAAGAAAGACAGGCAAAAGACTGCTTATCCCAGGTAGGAAGTCCCAGATTTCTGGACAGGATACGGATTTCTTCTTTCGCAAGCTTGGAATGGCGCAGAGGACTTGTCACCCCAAGTTCTGCCACTGCCTGAAGCCCTGGTCTGTAATCTCCGTTGTCATCCATATTGGAGCCTTCTGCGATATATGCGATCTTCTGCTCCTTTGCGATGTTGATGATCTTCTCAAACAGCTCGTGCTTACAGATATAACATCGGTTCTTCGGATTATGGGAAAAGCCTTCAATGTCCAGTTCCTCGGATTCACATACAAAGTGACGGATGCCTTCTTTTTCGCAGAAGTGGATCGCCTCTTTCAGTTCTCTCTCCGGAAAAGAACAGGACTTTGCAGTTACCGCAATCACCTGATCTCCAAGAGTATCATGAGCTGTTTTCAGAAGATAGGTGGAATCCACACCTCCGAAAAGGCAACCGCCACGCTTTTCAGCTGGCGGAAATAGACTTTCAGATCTTCTTCTTTTTTTAATGCTTCCTGTAATTCTTTTTCTTCCATTGTTTTCTTCACCTCTTTAATTTCTATTACAATTTTGCCATTTATTTTTATCTGAAACGATCATTCCTGTTCGCATTCCGTTAAGTTATCATACTTTCCCCACTAAGTCAATATGAAATATAATTGATAATTGTATTTTCAGACCTTTTATGCTATTGTATAAGTAATAATATTTTATCAGGAGGTTTCATATGGGACAGAGACGTACCAAAGTAGAAGTACTGAACGAAAAGATTTCCAAAGTAGATTCCAAGATTGCTGCCTACACAGAGAAGATTGCAGCTCTGGAAGATGAGAAAACTGCTCTTGCAGCTCAGCTGGAGGAAATTCATAAAGCAGCCAAGAAAGCAGAAGAAGCCGCAGAGCTGAAACGTCTTCTCAAACTGATGCATAAGAAAGACATTTCTGTGGAAGATCTGGAATCCATGATCTCCAAGGAAAACTGATCACAAAAACCGGTTCCGAAGAATTTTCTTCCAAACCGGTTTTTTTATAATCTTTTCATTTTATAATTTTCTATGATACGATCTGAATATTTCTGCAGTCCTTATATTCTCTGGAACAGTTTTCCGTCAGGATTACCGCCCCTTCAAATGAAAAGAACGTCACCGCACTGATCTGTCCGAATTTGGAACTGTCGGACACTACATATTTTTCCAGGCACTGCTCCATAGCTGTTCGTTTTACCAGTGCCTCATTGGCCTCCGGTGTGGTAAAGCCTTCTCTCTGGGTCATTCCGTTGGTTCCAAAAAAGCCCTTGGTAAAATGATAATTCTTCAGCATCTGCATGGCCTGGCTTCCGATCACCGCTTCCGTGGAGCCTTTCAACTCCCCGCCGATCAGCAGCACACGGATTCCCATCTGGGCCAGGGTCCTTGCATGGGAAACACCGTTGGTCACAAAAGTCGCCCTGGAGCCGTTAAGATGTTCCAGCATATATCCGGTCGTCGTTCCCGCATCCAGATATACAAAATCCTCCGGCTGGATCAGAGATGCCGCATAAGCTGCGATCTTCTTTTTTTCCTCGATATTAAGCTCGGATTTTTGGGCTACAGTAGGCTCATAAGCATTGACTGTATGCTCCAGTGCCACTGCGCCGCCAAAAACCCTGGTCAGTTTTCCTGCCTTGTAAAGTGCTGTGATATCTCTGCGAACCGTGGATTCCGATGCATTCAGGATATCTTTCAGTTCTGTTACCGTGACACTGTTTTTTTCTCTGAGAAGGCCGAGTATGATCTCATATCTCTGCTCCGTCAGCATGTTTTTCCTCCTTTAAAAAAGACACCCCGATCAGCCGGACCGGGATGTCTTCTGTTCACTCATTCAGAAATTACAGGTTCTCCTGCATGAATTTGCTTACTGCCTCGTATGCTGCATCCTCGTCTGCACCATCGAATGTGAAGGTAACCTCATGGCCTTTCTTTACGCCAAGGCCCATAAGTGCAAGAAGCTTTCTGCACTCTACAGTCTTACCGTCTTTCTCGATTGTGATCTTGGACTCGAAGCCTTTTACAAGTTTCACAAGCTCTCCTGCCGGACGTGCATGGATTCCTTCGTTATCTGTTACTACATACTTGAATTCTTTCATTTTTTTATCCTCCAGGTTTTTATTTTTAATTGTCAAGCGGATATTCGCAATCCGCTTCGCTACTTGCTCATAACCAAATAACTGCTCCGCAGTTTGGTTAAAAATTTAAGCAACTTTTTTCTTCAGTACACCGAGAAGTATTGCTGAGATCAGAGTTCCCACAACCAGTGCGACCAGATACATCAGTGCGTTACCTACAACCGGGAATACGAAGATTCCGCCGTGCGGTGCCATCAGTGTACAGTTGAAGAACATGGAGATCGCTCCGGCTACTGCGGAACCGACGATACAGGACGGAAGTACATGGATCGGGTCAGATGCTGCAAAAGGAATAGCTCCTTCTGTAATAAATGCAAGTCCCATGATAAAGTTTGTCGGTCCTGCCTCACGCTCTTCTTTTGTAAATTTGTCTTTAAACAGCAGGGATGCAAGTGCGATAGCACATGGAGGAGTCATGCCTCCTACCATAACTGCTGCCATAATGTCATAGTTACCTGCCGCAATGGCCGCTGTACCAAATACATATGCTGCTTTGTTGAACGGGCCTCCCATATCAATGGCCATCATGCCACCGAGAACCAGTCCTAAAATTACTTTACTTGAATTTCCCATGCCTGTCAAGGCATTATTTAATCCTGTATTGATACCACCCATGATCGGCTCTACAATGAATGTCATACAAAGTCCCATAAGAAGGACACCAACAACCGGATAGATCAGTACCGGTGCGATTTTTTCCAGAGCTTCCGGAAGTTTATCACAGACTTTACGAAGTCCCAGGATCAGATATCCTGCAAGGAAACCTGCAAGAAGAGCTCCAAGAAAACCGGATTTTCCGTTTGCTGCGATCATACCGCCTACAAGGCCAACTGCAAGTGCCGGTCTGTCACCGATAGCCATTGCGATAAAGCCGGCCAGTACAGGAAGCATGAACCCAAATGCGGTTCCACCAATATTTTTCAGAACAGCCGCTACCGGTGTGATGGTACCAAAGTTTGCTCTCTGGTCTGCCGGAAGGGAACTTAAATCTACGCTTAAACCATCAATCAGAAATGCAAGGGCGATCAGGATACCACCGCCAACAACCAGTGGAAGCATATGAGATACACCGTTCATCAGCTGCATGTAGATCTTGTGGCCTGCTCCGCCGCCTGCTTTTGCATTTGAGGAAGAACTCTGGCTGCCTGCTGCCCCATGATATACCGGAACATCTCCGGAAATGGCACGGTCAACCAGCTGGTCTGCCTTGCTGATTCCGTCGGAAACCTGACATTCGATGACTTTCTTTCCATCGAAACGGTCCATAGGAACCTTGGCATCTGCTGCTACGATAATGCAGTCTGCTTCCTGGATCTCCTGATCCGTAAGTACATTTTTTGCTCCGCCGGAGCCTCTTGTCTCTATTTTAATGAAACAGTCTTTCGCCTTCGCTGCTTTTTCCAGTCCTTCTGCTGCCATGTAGGTGTGGGCAATACCTGTGGGGCATGAAGTAACTGCCAGCAGTTTGGCTCTGGCTCCTTCGGAACTTCCTGTATCTGCCAGTCTCTCGTCGATATCTTTTTTCTCATCATCTGCCTTGTCGATGATCTCCATAAATTCATCTACAGATTTCGCGTTACGTAAGGACTCTGTAAAATTATCATCCATCAGCATCACGGAAAGTTTGCTGAGTACATCCAGATGAATGTTGTCTTCTGTATTCGGTGCCGCGATCAGGAAAAGAAGGGTGACCGGTTCATCGTCCAGTGCCTCAAATTCCACGCCGTTTTTTACTACCATGGCAGCAAGTCCCGGTTTCTTTACCGCGTCACATTTTCCATGAGGAATGGCGATTCCCTCACCGATTCCTGTTGTACTTTCTTCCTCTCTTAAATACACCTGTTTCCGATAAGCTTCCCGGTCGCTGATCTTTTCGCTTTTTACCATAAGATCTACGGCCATGTCCAGCGCTTCGGATTTTGTCTTCGGTGCTGCATCCAGCGATATGCTTCGTTTGTCAAGCAGATCTGTGATTCTCATCTTCCCTTCTCCTTTCTTATTTACCCCTCTGTTACCTGTTTATATACCGCCTGAATCTCTTCCTTCGTGGCAAGATTTTCAGAAAATGCACTTGCGCTTCCTGCGGAAATCCCCATGTGGAAAGCGTATTCGTAATCCTGTTTTTCCATCCAGCCTGCCATAAAGCCTGCTACCATGGAATCTCCGGCTCCTACGCCGTTTACCAGTGTTCCCTTCGGTGCCGGTTTCTCAAATACCTGTCCGTCTTCTGCTACCAGGACAGCTCCTTCACCGGCCATGGAAATCAGTACATTTCTGGCACCTTTTTCCTGGAGTTTCTTTCCGTAAGGGATCACATCCTGACGGGTCTTAAGCTCGACTCCGAAGATTTCTCCCAGTTCATGGTTGTTGGGTTTCACAAGGAACGGATGATATTTCAAAACGTTTACAAGAAGATCTCTTGTTGCATCCACAACGATCATCACGCCTCTTCCGTCCAGTCTCGCCATGATCTTCTCGTACATGTCATCCGGCATGGATGATGGAATGCTTCCTGCCAGGAAAAGCACATCTCCTTCTTTCAGTGTGTCAAGTTTCTCCATCAGCTCCTGAACTTTTTCTGCGCTGATTTTAGGTCCCATTCCGTTGATCTCGGTTCCGTCAATGGATTTCAGCTTCAGGTTGATTCTGGAAACGCCTTCCGGGATCTTGATAAAATCGGATTTCACTCCCATCTCCTCAAGCTTTCTTACAATCTCATCTCCTACGAATCCTGCCATGAAACCAAGTGCTGTATTCTCAATTCCAAGGTTCATCAGCACGGTGGAAACGTTGATTCCTTTTCCGCCCGGAAGCATCAGCTCAGAACTGGTACGGTTGGTAAGTCCAAGCTTGAAGTCCTCTACGGAAACGATATAGTCCAGAGATGGATTAAAAGTAACTGTGCAGATCATTTCTTTCTCCTCCCCATATCTTTTATTCTGCGGGTTTCTGACCGCTTTTTGTTGTTTCTCATTTGTTGAACTTAGTATACTTCCAAATTCATTCAAAGTCAATCAAACTACTTCACAAAATTTATGACTGTTTTTGGTTGAGTTTGCACAAAAAAAGTGCATCAATCCTAGTTTTTCCAGGTTGATACACTTTTATCCCTGATTATCTCAGTCATTTTCATTCATTTCAGTCATGGTCATTCACAGAATCTGGCACTCCATATCGTTTCATCTGTCTTTCTTCTTATTTATCGTCTCCTGTACCATGTCCTGATATTTTCTCATCAGCTCCTTTGTCACTCGGTCTTCCTCAAACCGAATTCCCCCGATCTGACGCACTGGCATGATTCCCATCAGGGAATTGGTAACAAAACATTCCTGATACCGCTTCAGGTCCTGAACATAGATGTCTGTCTCTTCCACATCTTCTGTTTCACAGAGATACTCCCGAAGGATCCCCGGAAGAAGGCCGCAACTGACTTGTGGCGTACAGATCACGCCGTTTCTCACAAAAAATACATTACTTACCGTACCTTCAGAAACCTGTTCTTTTGTATTGAGAAACAGCCGCTCATCCATTCCTGCTGCCGTGGCGTTTCTTTTTTCCAGGATACAGTCTCCGTAATTCATGGTTTTGTGATATACCAGCGGTGAGGTTTCATTTCGTTTTACCGCACTGATATCTATGAAAAAACCTTTCTCATATTTTTCCGGTGTATAGTGATTGGCACGAAGAGAATAAACCATGTTTTCCTTGGTAAGCATGATCTTTAATGCACAGTGCTCCAGGTTTCCAAATTCCTTTTGTACTTCTGTGCGCATTTTCTGTTCTTCCAGATATTTTTCAATCTTCCGTGCAGTGATCCCCCGTTCTGACAAGCTTCCCAGTTTCAGGAAATCTGCGGCACGTTCCAGTCTTTTCAGGTGTTTATCCAGCAGTATGGGAATTCCCTGTTCGATCCCTATGGTTTCAAATGCTCCCAGGCCAAACTGAAAACATTCATCTAATGTTACGTTCATCTCCATCCTCCCTTTTGCATCAGGTCTCCCGGCCCGTCTGCAGAATCTTTCTTAGTCTTCCGTTATTCCGTATGTCCCCTACTGCAGTGCATCCAGGATTGCTTTCGCTTTCTGCAGTGTTTCCTCATACTCAAATTCCAGATCTGACTCTGCCGTGATCCCGCCACCGACACCAAGATGATATTTCCCGTTTTTATGAAGGGCTGTACGGATCACGATGTTAAAATCGCAGCTGCCATCTAGTGTCAGATAGCCGATGGAACCGGTATAGAGATTTCTTTTTCCATGCTCCAGTTCATCAATGATCTCCATAGCGCGGTATTTCGGTGCACCGGTAATAGAACCACCGGGGAACGTAGCTTCCAGAAGGTCCATCACATTTTTTCCATCTTCCAGTGTTCCCTCAATATCCGACACCAGATGAAATACTGTGGCATATGCTTCCACTGTAAAAAGTTCAGTTACTTTCACGCTTCCCGGTGTACATACCCGGTTCAGATCATTTCGTTCCAGATCTACGATCATCAGAAGCTCACTTTTATCTTTTCCGGAATCTGCAAGTTCCTGGCGGAGCATTTCATCTTCCTCAGGCGTTTCGCCACGTTTTCGTGTCCCTTTTATGGGACGGGTGTTCACATGACGGTCTTTCATTTTCAGGAACCGCTCCGGAGAGGCACAGATAATCTGATACTCTCCGAAATCCAGATATCCGCCAAAAGGAGAGGGATTATTTTTCCGGAGATCATAAAAAACATCCAGCGGCTGTTTTTCGCTTTCAATGGTCAGCTGCTGTGTCATATTGGCAATGTAGATATCACCTTCTATAATATACCGGATCATCCGGTCCACTGCCTGCTTGTATTCTTCTTTCTCAAAGTTTGGATGGATCTGGATCTTGAATTTCTCACGGTGAGAATTCCAGGCATTTATATTTTCCCCAGTTTCCGATTCTTCCTGTTTCCTGTTTTTTATAGATTCCAGGATTGCTTTTTCCATCGCACCGATCTGCGCTGCGGCATCCCCGCTGATCCCATTTGCCACAAGATACGTTCTTTTTTCCTGACAGTCTTCCACAACAAAACAGTCATAAAACGTCAGAACCGCTTCCGGAATAGTTACGAGATCTTTTTCCCCGGATGGTACTCCCATCTGTTTTCTTCCGTAATCATAGGAAAAATATCCTACGGCTCCGGATACAATGGGAAGTCCACTGTCATTTTTATCCTCATGGGTATCCAAATATTCCCGCATATAATCTTCAAAGGTTGTTTCTGTCTCCGTTTTTCCATTGATGGTAAAAATCTCTCCGTCTTTTACCAGCTTCAGATAGGGGCATCTTCCGATCACAGAATAATGTCCCAGTTCATTCACAAGAGAGGAATCCAGGAATGCAGATCCCGGTTCTTTCTCGTAGATCCGGAAGATGTCAACTGCCGGGATATATGGGGTCAGTTCTTTTATGATTCGCTGATTTTTGTACATATTTTTACTCCTGTATGTTCCCGGTTTTATCTGTGCAGCAGATCTGATATCCGTACCGCACTCTGTCATATTTTCATGAATACAAAGCACCGCATTCTATTCCGGGTTATTTTTATTTATGCAGTTTTCTCCTCTGACAGTTCTCCGTCCTTTTCCTGCTGAAATTCTTCTGCAATCTTACAGAAATTCTCAAGAAGCTCATGGCCATATTCCGTAAG
Source organism: Blautia sp. MCC283 (assembly GCF_018785565.1). NCBI lineage: Bacteria > Bacillati > Bacillota > Clostridia > Lachnospirales > Lachnospiraceae > Blautia > Blautia sp. MCC283. The sequence continues at coordinate 61,937 of NZ_WQQB01000032.1, forward strand.
AACAGCTTCCGGATGGAACTGTACGCCGTATAACGGCAGTGCCCTGTGGGAAATTCCCATAACAGCTCCGTCATCCGAAACTGCATCCACCTGATATTCCTCCGGGATGCTGTCTTCCCGGACGATCAGGGAATGATATCTTGTCACCTTATATTTCTCCGGCAGGCCTGCAAACACACCGGTTCCGTAATTGTGGATCTCTGTTACTTTTCCGTGCATGGGACGTGCTCCCTTTTCCACTACTGCTCCCGCGCAGTGGCCGATAACCTGATGGCCCAGACAGACACCCAGGATCGGAATCCTTCCCTGAAATTTTTTTACCGTATCTACACAAAGCTTCGCATCCCAGGGACGTTTCGGTCCCGGCGAAAGAATAATCCCTTCCGGATTCATCGCTTCCAGCTCCTTAAGAGTGATCTCATCACAGCGTTTAACCAGTATCTCTCTTCCCAGTTCCTGAAAATATGCCTTCAGATTATATACAAATGAATCAAAATTGTCGATCATGACATACATGTTTTTTCCTCCATATATAAAAAAAGGGATAACGCCGGCATGCCAAAAAGGCATGCACAGTCGTTATCCCTTACGGTCCGTAATCTGTACGTTATAACGTTATAAGATCAGTGATAGTACTGATTATTTCTGTTTCTTGGTTTCCTCATAGTGATGGATGTCTGCCAGTACTACGTTTACGTCAAGTCCGTGTACCATACATGCCTCCTCAAGAGACTCACCGATAGAAGACGGACAGCCGATGCAGTGCATTCCTTCCTGCATAAGGATGTATGCGATCTTCTCATCGTATGCAAGCATCTCGCCCATTGTTGTTTCCTTTGTGATTTCCATGATCTATATTCTCCCTTCTGGATCTGTAATCTTACCCGGAATCCCGGTTTCCTGGTTTCCTGGTTTTTTCCGCAGTTATAATATCATTATAACTGTATCTTCCATAATTGCAAGCCTAAATTTATTCTTTTCATTTTCTGTATTATACCCACTCAGGCAGCAGTTTCCTTTTTTCCCCTGCTCCACTTTTTCATCACATAAATATAATACGGGATCAGAGGGATCAGCGCTGCGATCCATGCGGCAGGATCTGCCAGACATACACCTGCAAAACTTGTTTTTCCTGCAACAAACATAACGATTGCACTTCTTGCCGCCAGTTCAAACACACCGCCCAGCATGGGAACCAAGCCATATCCCAGTCCCTGAAGTCCGTTTCTGTAGAGGAAGATACTTCCAAGGAACGGATATGCCCAGAATACCGTATGAAAATAAGTAACAGAAACATTAATAACATCCGTCTGGGATTTGTCAATAAATAACCAGGTCATGTACTTTCCGAAAAAGAACATAATGATCATAGTGATCACACTCCAGATCAGGAGCATGATCTGGGTATATTTCATTCCTGCTTTTACACGGTCCATCTTTCCGGCGCCCCGGTTCTGTCCTACATAGGTTGCCATCGTCGCACCAAAAGCTACAAATACAGTTGCAATGATATTCTGTATTTTTCCCGCAGCGGAAAATCCTGCCATATATACAGAACCGTAAATATTTACCGCACCCTGCACAATAATGGTTCCGATCGCTGTGATGGAAAACTGAAGTCCCATGGGAATACCAAGGGCCAGCAGATAACGGAAGCTGGTAAAAGAAACTTCAAAGTTTTCTTTCTTCAGATGCAGGATCGGGAACTTTTTGATAATATAGATCAGGCAGCAGACTGCGGAAATTGCCTGCGCGATAACCGTAGCATAGGCACAGCCTTCCACTCCCATCCCGATTTTTACAATAAACAGAATATCCAGGAACACATTGATCACTGCCGAAATGATCAGAAAATACAGCGGAGATTTTGAATCTCCAAGTGCACGGAGAAACGCTGCCAGTGAATTATATGCCGCTGTTACGATCAGGCCTGCATAAATAATTCCCATATATCCCTTCACAGATCCCATCAGATCCTCCGGTGAATTCATCAGCCGCAGAATCGGTTCATTCAAAGCCTCAAAGCCAATGGTCATCACAATGGCAAAGGCTGCTGCCAGATAAATGGACATAGCTACGTAATGACGCATCTTATCATATTGCTTCGCCCCGAACCACTGGGATACCAGAATGGCAAAGCCACTGCTCAGTCCGTTAAGCCATCCGGTAACAAAAAACATCAGTGAACCGGTGCTTCCGATTGCAGCCAGCGCATCTACTCCCAGGAACTGACCCGCAACAATGGAATCCGCAATGTTATAAAACTGCTGAAAAATATTTCCAAGACACATGGGAATCATAAACCGGATGATCAGGCTCACCGGATTTCCCACAGTCATATCATTGGTCTTATCTTTTGCCATTTTTTAACTCAACTCCTTTCTCGTAAATATAAACATTTTTTATTTTTTAAAAACAATTAATTTACTGATTATATAATTCAATACGATCACAACCACCTGAGCGATCAGCTTCACTGCCATGCTGTTAAATCCAAGCCAGGTAATGAATACTGCAAGGATCGCTTCTTCCACAACCAGAGTAAAGAGTCTTCCTCCGAAAAACGAAGCCATCTGCTTTAAAAATCCGGCTGCCGAATCTACCTGACCGTCGAATACCCAGGTCCTGTTTGTAAAATACTGAAACAGTACGCAGACTACCCAGCAGATCACATTGGCGATCAGCGCATTTATTCCGAGCATGCCGTCCAGCCATGCATACAGTGCTATATTCAGAAAAAATGTGATCCCGCCAAAGAACAGATACATCAGAACTTCCTTATGTTTTTTATAAAAAGGTTCAAATATGTTCAATACAGGAAGATGCATCAGTCTGTCAAAAATGTCTCTTTTTTCCTCCATATCCATATCCTTTCTTCTTTGTCATATGTAAACTTGTATACTATAGCAAAAAATATCCTGGATGTCAACGCATTCCAGGATATTTCTATAGTTTGTTTCTTTAATGTTTTTATCTATATTCTGTCATCAGTTTGTAAAGACCTTTTACAAAAATTTCGGTCATTTTCTGCAGACTCTCAATGCTTAAAAATTCATTTGCTTCATGAGCCAGTTCTTCCTCATACGGAAACAGCGGCCCAAATGCCACAGCATTAGGAAGTGCCCTTGCATAGGTAGCTCCGCCAATAGCCATTGGCTCTGTATCCATATCCCCTGTCACTTCCTGATAGGCCTCCATCAGACACCGGATCAGTGCTGAGTCCTTTTTATGGTACACCGGAGCCAGATAATCTACTTCATTATAAAAGAAGCCATATTTTTTCAGCTGTCTCTCCAGCAGCTCCCGAATATCATTATACTCCACAGATGCAGGATAACGAATATTACACTGCAGAAAAATCCTTCCATTTTCATCCATATTCACAGTTCCCACATTAAACGTCAGTGCCCCTGCGGAATCCTCCATGGCACAGCCCAGACGCTCTCCGTCATAATCCATTCCTATGGCCTGATGAAAACATTTCATATAAGAAGCATGAGAAAGTTTTTCGCCAAATTGTCCCAGCGTTTCCAGAAGACAGGAAACTGCATTAAACCCTTTTTCCGGACTCATACAATGTGTACTGATCCCTCTGACTGACAATTTCAAAAATCCATCTGTGATCTTTGCTGTAACCTGTTCCGGAAGCGCAATGCTTTTTACTGCCGCCTTCGGATCTTCACATTTCAGAAGACAGGACGCCTCGTCCGGAACAATATTTCTGCTACGTCCACCTTTTAATTCCACAATTTGTATCTCTGCTCTTTCATCCACAGATTCCACAGAAGAAAGATCAAAGTCAAGAAGTCCTTTTTCGCAGTATAAAAGTGGAAAATTAGCATCTGGTACGATAGATACCTGTGGAAGTATTTCTGCATGATCCAGATAATAACGAATACATTGCCAGCTCTCTTCCTCATCGGTTCCCACAATCATGCGAAGACAGGTATCTTTTGGAATCAACTGATTATCTGCAAGATATTTCATAGCAAAAAGTGAAGACACCAGAGGGCCTTTATCATCTGAAGTTCCTCTTCCATAAAGCTTTCCATCTTTTTCCACAGGATCAAACGGATCTGTGTTCCATCCCTCTCCTGCACTGACCACATCTGTATGGCAGAGGATTCCGATCATCCTGTTTCCCTCTCCGGCAGTGATCTCTCCGGCATAACCATCATAATTTTTTACCTGAAATCCCATTTGCTGTCCCATTCTAAGGACGTACTCCAGAGATTTTTGGATATTTTTTCCAAAAGGTGCTCCTTTAGATGGTGCATCCTCAAAAATCCCGGGAATAGCTACCAGTTCTTTTAGACATCTGACCATTTCCGCTGTATTTTTTTCTACATATTCTCTAGCCATTTATTTATCACCTTTTTTTACCAGTCTCCACACCAGATACAGGATTCCGGAAACCAGCATTCCATTGATAAAAGAAATTCCCACAGTCAAAAACGTAGCTGCAAAACCAAGAGCCCAGGTCACGATTCCAGCCACTGACCATCCTTCACGTAATGTAAAGTTCTCTGCTTTTCCTTTCCCAAGGCTCCAGTATTCCACAATAAACAGAGCAATGATCGGCATAAACGCATTTCCAAGAAGTGTAAGAAATCCCTCAAAATTTCCGGCTACACCAACAGCTGCCAGAACTGTTCCCACAGCTCCAAGTATAACCGTTGCCATAGAACGGCCGCTTTCTTTCAGATTGAATACCATAACTGCATTTAAGCCTGCACTGTAGGCATTGGTAGTATTCGTTGTCCAGGTTGCTAGGATCAGTACGACCATTCCAAGGAACGGAAGGCCAATATTAGAAAATACAAGTGAAATGTCATACTGCTGGGCAATTCTCGTCATTACCGCTCCGAGAATAAGCATAGCCATTCCTGCCGGCATCACACCGATAGCAGAAGAAAGGACTGTATCTTTTCTTGTTCTCTGATATCTGGTAAAATCAGGTGCATTCAAGGCGCCGGTGGCCATAAAACTGATAGTAAGTACAACTCCATCTGCAAAGCTCATGGCCGGATCTTCGATAGTCATACTTAAATTTCCGGTTCCGAAACGCTGGATTGCTACCACACACCCGATCACAGTTACGATCACAAGTGCAGGAATGGCAATCTTATTCAGTTTATCCAGAGCATTGATTCCATATACAGCTGTAACCAGCATGATTATTCCCCACACAACCGTTGATACCGGAATCGGGATTTTTACTCCTGTGCTTGCTTCGATCAGATTGGAAAATGCAGAGCCACAGACACCGTTCTGCACTGCAAACCAACCGATCATGGAGATCATAAATAATGCAGAGATCAGCTTTGATGATCCCTGTTTTCCAAAAACGCCAGATGCAACAACACATGTCGGTACACCAAGATCACTTCCCATGATTCCACAAAATATCATCAACGCCACGATCACTGCATATCCGATTACCCCTGACCAGATGGCCTGAGACATCGGCATAGACTCTGCCAGGATTCCTCCCAGCATCAGACTGGGCACACAGATCATAATTCCCGCCTGGATCATGGCAACATCTGCCCAGCTTTTTCTCTCTTCCATCGGAACCTGTTCCAATGTGACAGATTCCACATTTCCTGTTTTCTTTTCCTGTTCCACTCTCATACCTCTTTATTCTTTTTTATCTCCAGCATAGATTCGATCCGCACAGCCAGAGAAATGATCTCATGAAAAAGCAACGGCTGTTCTTCCACATCAAGATAATTTCTCAGACGGTTAATACGATAACGGATCGTATTCTCGTGCTGTTTCAGTTTTTTGGCAGTTTTTTTAAAATCTCCATTGCACTGTACATACGCCCTTGTTGTAAGAAGCATGTCCTCCATGCCTTCTTCCGTTGTTTTCGCCGCAATCTCTCGACAAAATTCGTCATAAAATTCCTGCATTTCCCGACTTCCCCTGATAGGCAAAAGAAGCTGCTGCGGAGACAATGGATCATAGACCTGCTGCCTCCGGTCCGATGCCTGTGCCATGTCCAGGGCGTCTCCTGCTTCAAGAAGTGTTCGTTCTACTCTGTATCTGGCATAAGGTCTGCCAATTCCAAGTCTGCGGTTATGATAGCTTCTCAAAAGCTGTTCACACACTACATTTTTATGCTGTTCCAGTTCCTTCCTGGAATCTGCACTCAAAATACAGATATCATAGTTATCCGCCGGAATAAATATATCAAAAGATGAACAGACTTCTCCTGTTTTTTTTCTTTGTGTGATCTTCCGCCGTTCATCCCGGATATAAACAGCCTGTACGTACTCCCTGATCCCCGGATTAATGCTAAAAAGGATCTTCATTCGCTCCTGGGGCAGAGTCCTCGATGCTAGGATCTTATCCAGTTTCAGCTGATTAAGCACATTTGTCTGTTCTTCCAGGATACATTGATTAATAACTCCAAGGACCTCTGCATAAGAAATATCTTCCCTCATACAGATCACAGGAAACTGCTTCTCTTCACAGAAAGCAAGCATTTCTTTCGAAAAAAGCTCTGCTCTCTCCTCCATCATCACACAGAGCCCACTGCAGTTTCCTTTTACAAGAAGCGCCAGAACCTGCATCAGTTCTTCTGATTTCGGCTGAAACTGCAAAAGAGATGTGATAAAAAAATCTCCAGGTGCCAGAATATCTTTCTCCAGCACATCCTCTTTAAATGGCGCATCAAAAACAGATGCCCGCTTTACGATCCGGCCAAGTCCGGCCCGTCCTGACAAAATTTTTACATTCTCAAACAAAGGTGCATTTAAAACCTGCAATAAAGATATGTTCATATTATTTATTCTCTGAATGCAGCCAGCTCTTTCAGATATGGATCTGTTATTCTCCCTTCATCCATGATCTGTACACCATCAAGCCATACAGAAGAATTCAGGCAAATGCCATCACAGTGGGATTTTGCATCCTGTCCGTGCGGCGGAGCGTCAAATGGGCTGACATAACCAATTCCCCACTCTGTGGATCCCCATACACGCTCATCCTCCACAATATTGCCGGTAAGAACCGCTCCTGGATTAAACCCATACGCAATATGTGCAAGCTTGAACATTCCCTCATCTTCAAAGCTTTTCAAATGCTCTTCAAAAATGGCTGCATCACGGCCTCCTTCAATTTTTACGATTTTACTGTTTTCAATTGTAAGACGGATCGGCGCATCCGGTGTGGTTCCAAAAGGTGGGGTTACAGATCCGTCAAAAACGATCACGCCATTGATGCTTCCAAATCGCGGCACAACATTGATCTGTCCTGTAAGCATATGGATTCCTGGTACTGTTGCGTTTCCGCAGTCACATGCTGTATAATGGCCAGGATCGATTTCAAATGATATATCACATCCAGCCGGAGTTGTGACACGCATGTTCTTTGCATTTTTTGTTTTTTCAGTGATCGCAAGCATAAATTTTTTGAGCTGCTCTGTCTCCACATTGCCGATGGTACGGATCATGAGGTCAGGGTTAAAATCTACCAGACACATGTAACGCATTTTTTTGTTCTCTGCTTCTGCACGCTCAAATGGTGTGGAATAAAGAAGCCACTGATGATTAAATTCGATCCATACATCTGCACAGAGAAGTGCTGCACTTAACGCATCGACCGGAAGATCCGGATCTGCTGCTTTTCCTACTCCCCCTGGTGTGGGAACTGAAATTACCATTGCATGTGCTCCTGCATTTTTTGCACTGTTTTTTACTGCTTCTACAACCGATGCATCCGAATCATCATCTGCTGTGATGATCACAGTTTCTTCAGGCTTCACGCCAAAAATTTCTTTTACCAGCTTATCTGCTGCTGTTTCAAGTGTGATATCCATGTTTTTTCCTTTCCAATTCGTGGTGTCCCGAAAAATATTTATCTGATCTTTAACTTTTCCAGGTCACTGTAATTGTTTAACATGATAGCACAGTGATTTTTTAATTTGTATGGAATTATTCCAAAATACAGAACAAAAATTTGTAATTTTTTCAAAAAATAAGCCATGGCTTATTTTTTGCCATGGCTTATGGAGATCATCATTTATGCTTTTATCGCCCAGCGCATCTTCGTTGATCTGGCACGTCCATTCTGAGCGCATTCCTGAGCAGACGGTCGGATCACATCTTTGGAATAATCAGAATAAATTCCTTCTTTGTATCCCTGTTTCAGTGCTTTCTTTACCAGTTTGTCTTCTCCGGAATGGAAGGTAAGGATTGCCACACGTCCGCCTGGTTTCAAAGCTCCGGGGAGTTTTTCCATAAAATCATAGAGAACTTCGAATTCCCGGTTCACATCAATACGCAGTGCCTGGAAGACTCTCTGGCATGTTTTTTTGACCGTGTCTTTTTTCTCTTTTTCCGGAAGGAAATCCAGAGTCTTTTCGATCACTTCCCGAAGTTTCGTGGTGGTATCTATGCGGTTGCCCTTACGAATCTCATCGGTGATGGCTTTGGCGATTTCCTCACAGTACGGCTCATCGGAATTCTCATCCAGCATTCCGGCAAGTTCTTCTCTGGAAATGGTATCCAGACGCTCCGCCGCACTGATCCCGGACTCCTGGTTCAGTCTTAGATCCAGAGGTCCGTCCACTTTAAAAGAAAAACCTCTCTTTGGATTGTCGATCTGCATGGAAGATACCCCAAGATCCGCCAGGATAAAATCAAAGCCCCCGACTTCTTTCGCGATCTCATCAATGGTGCAGAAATTCTGGAGCTTAATTGTCAGGATATCTTCCCCGAAGCCCTGCTCTGCCAGACGTTTTCTGGTCTTGGCAGACTCTTCCGGGTCCACATCTGTGGCATACATATGGCCCTGGCCTTTCAGACATTCCAGCATAGCTCTGGTATGTCCACCGTATCCAAGTGTGGCATCAAATCCAACCTGCCCCGGCTTGATCTCCAGAAAATCAATGATCTCTTTCACCATAATGGAAATATGCATTCCAGCCGGTGTATTCCCCTTGCTGATCACATGTTCAATGGTATCTTTATATTTCTCAGGCTGAAGCTCTTTATATTTCTCCTCAAATTTCTTCGGATATTTTCCTTTATATCGTACACGCCTCTTATGCGGTGTCTGTGATTCCTGGTTCATAAAATTCTCCTTATCCTCTGGCATGATCTGCCCTGTTTCTTTCATGATACCATGAATCCCTTTTTTCGTAAACTGTCGGAATCATCGCAAACGGAAAACTTCCAGCTATGCGGCAGAAAATCTCTCTGTATAATACTTCTTCAGATACTCATAAAAATGATCTCTATCTATATGATATTCCTCCGGGACGTCAAAGAGGAGTTTTTCCAGCATCTCATCCATAATCCCTCTGGCTTCTTCCAGGCTCATCCCTGCGTTCAGATGTTTTCCCAGATACATGTTGGAAATATAATCATAGATCGGGTAATATTTTTCCGGGTTCTCCGATGTCTTTTCATCGTAGTAATCGTGGTACTGCTCATCCATCAGCGTCAGGATCGTTGTTGCATAGTTGTCATCCTGATTATATTCATCCAGCTGTTTTGCATAATATCCCAGACTGTGATTCACATAATCATCCAGAGAATAATTGTCCATGCATTCGATCATTATTTTATGAGCATTGCTCTGCATCTGATAGGCAATATCCTTTTCCTCATAATCAAAAAGGCTTACCGCAAACAGGGAATTGATTGCCTCCGCATTGGGAACATCATAATAATTCAGTCCCGCAAACTGAATGTATACTTTGTTTCCATCTTCATCTGTATAATGGCTGTCCCGCAGACAATGGCTCAGTTCATGAAAGATCACCTGATAATCCCAGGTTCCTTCTTCGTATTCTTTATCTTTCAGCACATAAATCTTGTTCTCTGATTTCACGTAGCATCCACAGGAATAAACATCCCAGCTGACTTTCAACAGTTCATCCTCGGTACATTCCACAACTTCCAGGCTCTGAAGATTCTGATAAAAAGGGCGAAGTTCCACATCCGGATATTTTTCGAACATACGTTTGCAGTATTCTTCCATAAGTGGTTTAAAGTTATCCGGGATTTTCGGATTCTGCCGGATCACCTCCTCAAAATCCTGAAGGCTTTTTTTCTCAAAGGAAATAGCCTTTTCAATATAATCCATGTCGTAAATATACAACCGGTGAGTCATATCTCTGTGATCCAAATACGTATCCAGCTCAAACGCTTTCTTCTCTTCTTCCTCTGAAACTTCTTCGTTCTCCGCAGCTGGCTCATCTTCAGAATCTATCCCCGCAGAATCTGCCCCGGAATTGGCGGATGCATGAAAATCTTTTTCAAATTCTTTTGCTGCCTGTCTGGTTCTGATCACAGAAGGCACGATAACTATTCCTGCCAGAATACACAGAAGCACTCCAGTAATAATAAAAATTTTCTTTTTCATAGTTCTTTCCCCTGTATAAAAAAAGCTCCTGACAATCTGTATTTCTACAGACTGCCAGAAGCTTTCTATGCTTGATCAGGCTGAAGTTTCAGCCTTGAAGCAATGTGAAGTTCTGCTTAGGCGTTCTTCTTAGCGATTGCTGCCTGTGCTGCTGCAAGACGAGCGATCGGTACACGGAACGGTGAGCAGGATACATAGTCAAGTCCGATCTCGTTGCAGAACTCTACGGAAGACGGATCTCCGCCGTGCTCACCGCAGATACCTACGTGAAGTTTCGGGTTAACCGGTTTTCCAAGCTGGATTGCCATCTTCATAAGTTTACCAACGCCAACCTGATCAAGTTTAGCGAATGGATCGTTCTCGAAGATCTTAGCATCATAGTATGCGTTAAGGAACTTACCAGCATCATCACGGGAGAATCCGTATGTCATCTGTGTAAGGTCGTTTGTACCGAAGCAGAAGAAGTCAGCCTCTTTAGCGATATCATCAGCTGTAAGAGCTGCTCTCGGGATCTCGATCATAGTACCAACCTCGTACTCAAGGTCAGAACCAGCTGCTTTGATCTCAGCATCTGCTGTCTCTACAACGAATTTCTTAACATATTTAAGCTCTTTGATGTCACCAACAAGCGGAATCATGATCTCCGGTTTGATGTTCCAATCCGGATGATTCTTCTTAACGTTGATAGCTGCACGGATAACAGCGCTTGTCTGCATCTTAGCGATCTCTGGGTAAGTAACAGCAAGACGGCATCCACGATGTCCCATCATCGGGTTGAACTCGTGAAGGGAAGCGATGATTGTCTTGATCTGCTCAACAGTCTTGCCCTGAGCGTCAGCCAGTTTCTTGATGTCCTCTTCCTCTGTAGGAACGAACTCATGAAGTGGCGGATCAAGGAAACGGATTGTTACAGGATTTCCTTCAAGTGCCTCATAGAGTTTCTCGAAGTCTCCCTGCTGCTCCGGAAGGATCTTAGCAAGTGCTGCTTCTCTCTCCTCTACTGTCTCAGAGCAGATCATCTCACGGAATGCATCGATTCTGTTGCCCTCGAAGAACATATGCTCTGTACGGCAAAGACCGATTCCCTCTGCACCAAGCTCACGAGCTTTCTTAGCATCAGCAGGAGTATCAGCGTTTGTACGAACTTTCATTGTTCTGTACTTGTCAGCCCATCCCATGATACGTCCGAACTCACCAGCGATCTTAGCATCTACAGTCGGGATAAGTCCGTCATAGATGTTACCTGTTGTACCATCGATGGAGATTGCATCTCCCTCATGGAACTCTTTACCAGCAAGTGTAAATTTCTTGTTCTCCTCATCCATAGCGATGTCGCCACATCCGGATACACAGCAGGATCCCATACCACGAGCAACTACGGCTGCGTGAGATGTCATACCACCACGAACTGTCAGGATACCCTGAGCAGCTTTCATACCTGTGATATCCTCTGGGGATGTCTCAAGACGAACAAGAACAACTTTCTCTCCTCTTGCAGCCCACTCAACAGCGTCCTCTGCAGAGAATACGATCTTACCGCAAGCAGCTCCTGGAGAAGCACCAAGACCTTTACCCATCGGTGTAGCAGCTTTAAGAGCAGCTGCATCGAACTGCGGATGAAGAAGTGTATCAAGGTTACGAGGATCGATCATTGCAACAGCCTCTTCCTCAGTTCTCATTCCCTCATCAACGAGGTCACAAGCGATCTTAAGAGCAGCCTGTGCAGTTCTCTTACCATTACGTGTCTGAAGCATATACAGTTTACCATGCTCTACAGTAAACTCCATATCCTGCATGTCTCTGTAATGTTTCTCAAGAGTCTCGCAAACCTGTTTGAACTGTACGAATGCTTCCGGGAACTTCTGCTCCATCTCGGAGATGTGCATAGGTGTACGAACACCAGCAACTACGTCCTCGCCCTGTGCATTGGTAAGGAACTCACCGAACAGACCGTTAGCACCTGTAGCAGGGTCACGTGTGAAGGCAACACCTGTACCACAGTCATCACCCATGTTACCGAATGCCATCATCTGTACGTTAACAGCTGTACCCCAAGAATATGGGATATCGTTGTCACGACGATATACGTTCGCACGTGGGTTGTCCCAGGAACGGAATACGGCTTTGATCGCACCTACAAGCTGCTCCTTCGGATCAGTTGGGAAATCAGCACCGATTTTAGATTTATACTCAGCTTTGAACTGGTCAGCAAGCTCATGCAGGTCAGCAGCTGTAAGCTCAACGTCCTGCTTAACACCTCTCTTAGCTTTCATCTCATCGATGAGCTCCTCGAAGTATTTCTTACCAACTTCCATAACTACATCAGAGTACATCTGGATGAATCTTCTGTAGCAGTCCCAAGCCCAACGCTCATTGCCTGATTTCTCAGCAAGAGTGTTAACAACTTCTTCATTTAAACCAAGGTTGAGGATTGTGTCCATCATACCAGGCATAGATGCTCTCGCACCAGAACGAACGGATACAAGCAGAGGATTTTCTTTGTCACCGAATTTCTTACCGGTAACTCCTTCCATCTTGGTAATTGCTTCCATGATCTGAGCCATGATCTCATCGTTGATGGATCTGCCATCCTCGTAGTACTGTGTGCAGGCCTCTGTTGTGATTGTGAAGCCCTGCGGTACAGGAAGACCGAGGTTTGTCATCTCAGCAAGGTTGGCACCTTTGCCGCCCAGAAGATTTCTCATAGTAGCATTACCTTCTGTAAACATGTAAACCCATTTTGCCATTTTACATTTTCCTCCTAATTATTGTTCTTTAAAACATAAAAAATGTATGTTTTCTACGCACATAATTATTTTATAGATTTATCCTTCATTAGTCAAGGTTATTCTTCCAAAAAACAGCAATTTCTCTTGTGAAATATGACAGATTTTCCAGTTATATTTTTCACAGATTGTATTTTTCTCGTTATCATCTGAAAAATGTGCTAAAATAGAAAAAAACATGCAGCAATTCCGAGGTAATATTACCCGAATGCTGTCATACAGGAGGTTTATCATGACACGAACGATTGAAAATAGCTTTCTTAAGATTTCCGTTTCCGATCACGGTGCTGAACTCACCGGCATCTATGACAAGACTAATGACAGGGAGATCCTCTGGCAGGCAGATCCGGCTTACTGGAAACGCCATGCGCCTGTACTTTTTCCCAACGTGGGACGTAACTACAAAGATATCTGGCGTCTGAACGGAAAGGAATATCCTTCCAGCCAGCACGGCTTTGCAAGAGACAGCGATTTTATCTGCACGGATATCACCGATACTTCCCTTTCCTTTGTCCTTAAGTCCTCTGAAGAAACCCTGAATGTTTATCCGTTTGCTTTCGCTCTGAAGATCACCTACACTCTGAAGAAGCACGACCTGGAAGTATGCTGGGAAGTAGTTAATAATGATTCTGAAACTATGTATTTTACCATCGGCGGCCATCCGGCATTCCGTGTTCCGGTACGTGAAGGCGAATCCCAGAGTGATTACCGTCTTGCTTTTGAAGGCCTGGACACTCTTACCTATCTCCTTATCGATACGTCTGTAGGAACAGTCCTTGCTGACGAGCCACATACACTTTCCCTTGAAAACGGAACCTGTTCCATTGCTCCTCACATGTTTGATAAAGACGCTCTTGTTTTTGATAACGGCCAGATCCAAAAGGCCGGTATCCTCTTCCCGGACGGAACTCCATATCTGACACTTACCAGTGAGGGCTTCCCGAATTTCGGTATCTGGTCCGTACCCGGTGCTCCCTTCGTATGCCTGGAGCCGTGGATGGGACGCTGTGATGACTGTGGTTTTGAAAAGCCTCTTTCCGAAAAAGCAAATATCAATGTGCTGAAACCGGATGAGGAATTTATCAAGAGCTATCAGATCACCGTACACTGAGCTATGATAAAAAAGATCCGCCATACATCGGCTTTTTCAGCTGTCTGTATGACGGATCCTTTTATTTATCTTACTGTCTCAATACGCTCTTATTCTCTCACAAAATGATACTGATAAGCTCTGTACTCCCCAAACTCTGCAGGAAGCGGCATTCCACCATGCATCAGAGCAGCTCCGGAATAGATCCTGCCGGTAGTCTGTTCCTTATAAAGTGCACTCTCATCAAGGCCGCGAAGCTGCACATAATTCACAGTCATATTTCCATGGATCTCCTCCATGACAACATTGAGCAGAACTTCTTCCTGAGAATTTCCAACGATCTCCCATGCACAGACCTCACTCTTAAACGGATCTGTCAGGCGATAGTACCGTCCGTTCTGGATCAGTGGCGCATATTTACGGAATTCCCCGATCTGGCTGCGGACCTCGTCTTTTTCTTCCTCAGTCAACTTCAGAAGATCCAGCTCGTAGCCGAAGGTTCCGGACATGGCAACCACACCTCTGGTATGTAACGGGGTGATCCTTCCTGTCTGATGGTTCGGCACTGCAGACACATGTGCTCCCATGGCCGATACCGGATATCCGAAGGAAGTGCCATACTGGATCCGAAGCCTGTCAATAGCATCAGAGTTGTCGCTGCACCAGATCTGCGGTGTGTAATACAGCATGCCTGCGTCAAATCTTCCACCACCGCCGCTGCAGCCCTCGATCAGAAGATCCGGATAACGGTTCACCATACGGTCCAGAAAATCGTACAATCCCAGGACATAATCATACATTACACGTCCCTGATCCTTTGTCATTACGGAAAATACATCCATCAGGCTTCGATTCATGTCCCATTTAACGTACTCAATATTGGCATTATCCAATACCGCACTGATCTGTCCAAAAATTCCGTCTACAACTTCTTTTCTGGAAAAATCAAGTACCAGCTGATTTCTGGATCTCACTGGATTTCTTCCCGGAATCATAAGTGCCCAGTCCGGATGCTCGCGGTAAAGATCACTGTCCTCAGAGATCATCTCCGGCTCAATCCAGATACCGAATTTCACTCCGAGATCATTGACTCTTTTTACCAGTCCGCCGAGAGTCTCTCCAAGCTTCTTCTCATTGACATACCAGTCCCCAAGACCACTGTTGTCATCGTCACGTTTTCCAAACCAGCCGTCATCCAGAACCAGCATATCGATACCAAGGCTCCTTGCCTCTTTTGCCAGATTATATAAAGTCTCCCCTGTAAAATCAAAATATGCTGCCTCCCAGCTGTTTACCAGCACCGGACGAACCTCTGTCTTATATTTACCACGGCAGATATGATGACGGATGCAGCTATGCAGATTCTGGGAAAGACGGTTCATTCCCTGATCTGTGTAGCTTAAGATCACCTCAGGTGCATAGAAGGTCTCCCCAGCTTCCAGCGGATACCGGAAGCACTCCTCCTGTACACCAAGGAGCATTCTTGTCTGATTGTACTGATCTTTAAGAACCTCACCCTGGAAATTCCCACTGTATACAAAGGACATAGCATAGCAGCCTCCATGATCCTCTGTTGTGTCCTTCTCTGCCAGGATCATCATCGGATTATACTGATGGCTGGATGTGCCACGGACACTGCCGATCATCTGACTTCCATGAGCCACCGGTACTCTCTGCAGATTCCGCTCCATGGCATGTCTTCCGTAAAAAGTAAGCAGGTCATAATCTCCGTAAAGAAAATCCAGTTCTGCGGACATCACCTTGTTCACATAGATCTTCTCACTGCTCTGATTGCGGACATAGACGCTTCTTGTAATGATATCCAGTTCCGGAAGTACACCGTAAAGAAGCATGGCCTCCACGCCGGTAGCCGGATCCTCCAGAACGATCTCCAGTGTCTGTGCCTCCTCATTATCCGCATAAACCGCCGGAAGCCCCGGAAGGCTGTATTTACCGTCACGGATAGTATAGTTCTTGTAACGCATATCACAGCTCATGCTTCCGTCACCGTTTTCCAGCATCAGTGATGCACTGCGGAAATCTCCGTTTCCGTAGCAGGAAAGCTCCTGTGGAAGAGAGTCCATGGAATAGGTTCTGTCTGTTCCCGCATCATAGGGATTTCCGGAAAATCCTCTGTCATAGTAAGTCAGAAGATAATCCATGCAGCCTTCTGCCTTTTTACCATAATAGAGATGAAGAAGAAATCCGTACTGATCCACCTGCATCTGATATGTAGTTTCTTTTGTCTGCAGGGTAAACGTTCTGTCTTTCTCGCAGTAGATGATTCCCATATGTGAATCCTCCTTTTTCTTGTGTTTTTATTTTACGGCACCGTTTACAACACCATTTAAAATGTGCTTCTGGCAGATCAGATAAAACAGAAGGATCGGAAGCAGTGCCAGCAGATAAGAGGCAAACGCAAGGTTATAGTTTGTTCCGAACTGAGTCTGGAAATTCAGCTGTGCCAGAGGCAATGTGGTTCCACCCGTAGATCCGGACATGATAACCAATGGAGTCATAACATCATTCCAGGTTCCAAGTGCTGTCAGAACTGCCACTGTGGCATGCATCGGCTTCATGATCGGAAAGATGATCTTCCAATATGTTTTCCAGGTGCTGGCTCCATCCACACAGGCAGCCTCCTCAAGGGCCATTGGAATGTTTGTCAGATATCCGGAATAAAGAAGCACGTTCATAGGCATATAAAATACCGTATAAAGAATGATCACACCGACTTTGTTATCAAGGCCCATCTCAGCAGTCTGCTTTACAAGCGGCATCATCAGGATAGCAAACGGAACAAACATACCGCTCACTACATAGAGATAGATAAATTTATAAAATTTACTTCTCTTGTTTCTGGCTATAGCATAACCTAAAAGTGAATGAATTACAATAGCAAGAACCACTGTGATCACAGTGATCAATACACTGTTTCCAAGAGAATGCCAGAAGTCTGTTACCTCCATAGCTTCCCTGAAATTGGCAAGACTGAATTTCTCTGGCAGAGACAGGATCCCGGCTACACTGTTGGTCATCTCTGTCGGCTGCTTGAATGCGATCACAATTGTCATATAAAGCGGAAATACCACTGTGATAAGGCCAAGGATCAGAAGGATCGTTACCGGCCAGTTCGCTTTTTCTCTTATTTTCGTTTTCATTACAGCTGCTCCTCCTTTTTCCCTGTGATAGTCAACTGCACTGCAGAAATGATCACGATCACAATAAAGAATATCACTGCATTGGCACTCTGGAATCCAAACTGTCCTCCACTCATACCATTGTTATAGATCAGATAGGAAATGGATTCTGTACTCTGTGCAGGACCACCCTTTGTCAAAGCCATGATCTGATCAAATACCATCAGGAAGTTTTTCACACAGAGAACCATGTTGATGCTGAAAAACGGAACGATCAGCGGGAATGTCAGGTAACGGAACTTACTGAATCCGGTAGCACCATCAATAGCGCCTGCCTCGTATACATCCTCCGGCACTGTCTGGAGGCCCGAAATATAGATAATGGTATTCATTGCGATGGACTGCCATGCACAAACGATCACGATGGCTACCCATGCAAGGCTCGTACTGGAAAGCATGCTGGAAGACAATGTTTTATTTCCGATCATCTTTCCGAATGCAGGCAGGATATATGTAAAGAAATAATTGAAAATATATCCTACGACCAGTGCGCCAAGTACATTAGGAATAAAATAAGCTCCACGCATTGCACTCTTGAAACGGATCTTGCTGTTCAGTCCAAGTGCCAGGATCAGGCTGAGTACATTCGTTACGATAGTTGCCACGATGGCCAGCTTAAAGGTAAACAGATAGGAACCGCCAACACGGCTGTCTGTAAAAAGATCCTTATAGTTTCGAAGTCCTACCCAGTCATAGCTTCCATAGCCTTTAAAGTTCGTAAAGCTGTAGATCACACCCTTGATCAGAGGCAGTGTGTTAAAGCAGAAAAATAATGCCACGATCGGAATGGTGATCAGAAGAAAGGTCAGCTTTCTTCCACTCATAGATTTTTTTCCCATGATCAGTTCTCTCCTTCCCCGTTCTTCTCCTCATAGTCCTGTACTTTACGGATAATGTCACGGTTATATCTTGTCCAGTCTGTATCAAATTTTTTCAGGAATGCATCTTTATCCTTTTTCATCAGGAAGGTCTGGATCTGTGCATCCACAGCCATCTCTGTAGGATAATAATGATCCTGGTAGTCGGCCATCCTTCCCTCTTCTATATATTCCTTCATACCATCCAGAGTAGAGGGAAGTGTGAAATCACCCTCTTTACAGGGAACTGCCTTCTGGTCATCCAGATATGTCTGTATATTCTCATCCTCAAGAAGGAAATCCAGCACTTCATATGCAGCTTCCTTATTCTCACAGTCATCCATCACACAGAACTGAAGGTCAACTCCGGAATTCAGTTTGTTTTCTGACGGATCATTGCTTGCAGGTGTCACAAAGGAATCAATATCCATATCCGGATTTACACTCTGGATCTGCGGGATCGCATAGCTTCCGATGGGATACATGGCAGCTTCCCCTTTTGCAAAAGCGGTGCAGGCACCATTGTAATCATAGGCAAAGGGATCATCCGGTCCATACTGGATAAGCTCCAGCATACGGTCTGCTACTTCCTGATACTCTTTTTCAAAAGTAGTGTTTCCCTGGTTTACCTGACGGCATACATCAGATGGTGCAAGGTCTACCGCAATGGAATTCCACGGTGCAAGACAGGTCCAGGTATCTTTAAATCCGAAATAAAGCGGCTGGATACCTGCATCCTGAATTTCCTGGCAAAGGCTCATAAATTCATCCCATGTAGTCGGGATCTGCCAGCCATGCTCCTTGAAAAGCTCACGATTGTAAAGGATTCCGGCGGCATTGGCCACGTAAGGAACCGCATAGACTCCGTCTTCCGGAACGAATTCCAGCGCTTTATCAATTTCTTTATAAGCATCTTTGATCGAATCCAGTCCCTGATAATCGGAAATATCCATCAGCATATCAGAATCAATAAAATTGGAAAAGTTAACATCGCCTCCGATTCCAATGATATCCGGATTATCCTCACGGATAAATCTTGTCTTCAATACAGTCATAGCATCGTTTGGTGATTCGATGGTAAGATGGATATCATCATGAGTGGCATTGAATTTTTCTTCCAGTTTTTCAAATGCCTTAACCGCTTCCGGTTTATACTGCACAAGTTCGATCTCTGTCTTTCCGCTGTCCTTTTTACCTGTGCCGCATCCGCTCAATGTAACGGAAGCTGCCGTGGTAAAGGCAAGTCCCATACAGAGGATCCATTTACTTCTGTTGCGCATCTTGTTATTCTCCTTCCTTTTCCCTTTATTTGATAAGTCGGATATCACCCGTTTTAGCTAAAATGGTTATTTCGGGTTCTCCAATACTTATTCTCTGGTTTCTTTTTTCTGAAAGCTATTTTAACATAGCTTTATGCTTGCATAAATAGCAGCGTTTTTCTTGTTTTATATCAAAATGCAATTTTTCTCTGTCTTCATTAAAGTCATCTAGCATTTTGATATATTCTATACCTATATCACTACTTTTATCTAAAATTAGTATATTCCTGATTCATCGAAAATCAATAGGTTTCTCGCGAAACTTAATTTTCTCACAAAGTTTTCTCGATTATTTTTCTCTTTTTTGTATATTTTACAGGCTGTTTTTGTAATTGCATTTTTATACATATATTGATGTTCCCTGATGTTTTAATATATAATGTTACTGAAACCAGACAAAATCATACGCCTAAAGGATAAAAATATGAATGACCTTCTCTTCTCCGTTTTTCCAAATGAAAACTTTGTTGATATCGGACTATACCAATATGGCTGGGAGCACTGCGCTCCGGCACATTCATTCGGCCCGGCAGCACGAAACCATTATATTTTTCATTATGTGATCTCCGGTACAGGAACTCTGATGGCAGACAATTCCGCAGGAGAGACCATCACCTATCAGGTAAAAAGCGGCCAGGGTTTCATGCTTTTTCCCGGTCAGATCAACACCTACATTGCAGATACCGACTTTCCATGGGAGTACACCTGGGTGGAATTTGACGGGCTCCGGGCAAAAGAGATCGTGGAAACTGCAGGTTTAAGTCCGGACCATCCGGTCTATCACAGCCACTCTGCAGATCTCCGCCAGAAAATGATGGAGGAAATGCTTTATATCAGCCATAATTCCCAGGAATCACCCTTTCATCTTATCGGACATACCTGGCTTTTTCTGGATTACTTTATGCGCTCTACTGAAACTGTCCGCATGAAACAGGATGGAAGTATCCGTGATTTTTATATCAAGGAGGCGCTCTCTTTTATTGAACAGAATTTCCAGAATGATATTTCCATTGAGGATATCGCAGCCTGCTGCGGCCTGAACCGAAGCTACTTCGGTAAGATCTTCCACGACACCATCGGACGTTCTCCCCAGGAATTCCTGATCAGCTATCGCATGACCAAAGCTGCAGAACTTCTTAAGATCACAGCCCTGTCTATCGCAGATATCGGAAATGCAGTCGGATATCCCAATCAGCTGCATTTTTCCCGGGCTTTCAAAAATGTATACGGAATGTCGCCAAGAAACTGGCGAATGAAAAACAGACTTATTGAAAAAAAGCCTCCGGCCAGAAAATAGCCGGAGGTTTTTTATTAAAAAATGTATTTACTTAAAATGTAAATTTATCAGCAAAGTATGCATCAAGCTCATCGATCTTCACACGTACCTGCTCCATAGTGTCACGGTCACGGACTGTAACTGCACCGTCATTCTCAGACTCGAAGTCATAAGTGATACAGAACGGAGTACCGATCTCATCCTGTCTGCGGTAACGTTTACCGATATTTCCACGATCATCGTACTCACAGTTGTACTTCTTGGAAAGCTGCTGGTAGATCTTCTCAGCACCCTCGTTAAGCTTCTTGGAAAGCGGAAGCACACCGATCTTAACCGGTGCAAGCACCGGATGGAAATGAAGGACTGTACGGACATCGTTCTTCTCTTCATCCAGAACTTCCTCATCGTAAGCGCTGCAGAGGAAAGCAAGTACCATACGGTCTGCTCCAAGTGATGGCTCGATAACGTATGGGATATATTTCTGTTTCTTCTCATCATCAAAGTATGTGAGATCCTGGCCGGATACATTCTGATGCTGTGTCAGATCATAATCTGTTCTGTCAGCGATTCCCCAGAGCTCACCCCATCCGAATGGGAAAAGGAATTCCACATCTGTGGTAGCCTTGCTGTAGAAGCTCAGCTCTTCCTTATCATGGTCACGGTAACGAACCTCATCATCCTTAAGTCCGAGAGCACTCAGCCAGTCAAGGCAGAACTTCTTCCAGTATGCAAACCACTCAAGATCTGTATCCGGCTCGCAGAAGAACTCAAGCTCCATCTGCTCGAACTCACGGGTACGGAATGTGAAGTTACCCGGTGTGATCTCGTTACGGAAGGATTTACCGATCTGGCCGATACCAAACGGAATCTTTTTACGAGATGTTCTCTGTACGTTCTTGAAGTTTACGAAAATACCCTGTGCAGTCTCCGGTCTTAAATATACAGTATTCTTGGCATCTTCGGTAACACCCTGGAATGTCTTGAACATCAGGTTGAACTGACGGATATCTGTGAAGTTGTGTTTACCACAGCTCGGACATCCTACCTCGTGTTCTTTGATGAAGTCCATCATCTTCTCCTGGGACCATGCATCTACGCTTCCCTCAATGGCAATGTCATGCTCTGCACAAAAGTCCTCAATGAGCTTATCTGCACGGAAACGCTCGTGGCACTCTTTACAGTCCATAAGAGGATCAGAAAATCCGCCAAGATGTCCGGAAGCGATCCATGTCTGCGGGTTCATAAGGATCGCACAGTCAACACCTACATTGTACGGAGACTCCTGAATGAATTTCTGCCACCATGCACGTTTTACGTTATTTTTAAGCTCTACACCGAGATTTCCATAATCCCATGTGTTTGCCAGGCCGCCGTAGATCTCGGAACCCGGGTAAACAAATCCTCTGGCTTTTGCAAGAGCTACGATCTTTTCCATTGTCTTTTCCATGATTTCTCTCCTCTTGACTTGCAGCTGTTCCGCCAAATGCGTCCGGAAAGCTCCGGAAAAAGCTGCTTTTTTACATTTTTGGTCTTATTATACTAGTATCCTCATGATTTTTCAAGGATATTTCCATTTGCATTGCATCCTGTCCTGCTTTTGAAAAATAAATCGTTACAGTTATTCCGCAGCTGGCAGGGATCTATCTCATCATTTCCAGGATCTCCAGACTTTTAAACCGCTTGTCTGTATTCAGCTCCGTATACCGGTAAATGTGGCGTTCCAGTTCCCGCAGCACATCATCCCGCACTGTAAACGTATACAGCTTTGCCAGGGGGGACACGGCTATGTAACGCATGGCATACAGGGCAGCCGCTGAGATCCGTTTCCTGTCCATGGCCATCCTGCTGCAGTCTGCACACAGGATCCCATGCTCGTCCTGGGAGAAAAAAAGTTCTCCGGTTTCTTCCTCCGTAAGCTCTCTCCCGCAGCCCGCACACTGGAACAGCTGCGGCATCACGCCCTGGATCACCATAGTCCGCAGTTCATAGATACAGCGCACCAGCCGGTCTTCTATATGAGGATTCAAAATGGCTTTGATGGTCACATAGAGAAGATTCATCATTTCCTTCTCATCCGCTCCCTCTTTGCCAAAATAGTCTGCCAGCTCCAGAAAATAATATCCGTAGTAAACTCCCGGCTGCTGGGTGGCCAGTTCCACAAAATGATGCTGTACGCTGACCTGGTTGAGATTATAACTTGTCCTTCCCTCATAAAGGGTAAAACTTCCGAATACAAACGGATTGGCTGCTGCCATAAACGGACTGTTCTGCCGCCTTGCTCCCTTGGCAAAGGCGGAAATCTTTCCCCTCTCTCTTGTGAGAAGGACGATCCGCTTGTCATAGTCGCCTACCGGCATGGCAGAAAGCACCACTCCCTGTACGGTAATCAGATCACTCATTTTCAGATTTCTTTCTTATCATATCCAAAGTTCTTGATCAGGAAATCACTGTCTCTCCAGTTCTTAGTCACCTTGACCCAGAGCTTCAGGTTTACCTTTGCTTCCAGCATACGCTCCAGCTCATAGCGGGCATTGCTTCCGATCTTTTTCAGCATGGCACCCTGTTTTCCGATGATGATGCCTTTGTGGGAATTACGCTCGCAGATGATGGTCGCATCAATATCTATGATGTTGCTTCTTCCCGGACGTTTCTTCATCCGGTCGATGGCAACGGCGATTCCGTGAGGGATCTCCTCATCCAGTGCATGCAGAGCCTTCTCACGGATGATCTCTGCGGCGATCTGGCGCTGAGGCTGGTCGGTAACTGTATCCTCATCATAGAACATCGGTCCGTACGGAAGATATTTGAAAATACTTGGAATGATATCCTGTGTGTTTTTTCCGCGGAGGGCAGAGCAGGGAATGATCTCTGCAAAATCACAGATCTTACGGTAGGTATCGATGGCAGGAAGAAGTTCTTCTTTCTTTACGGTATCAATCTTGTTGATGATAAGGATCACAGGAACTCCCACTTTCTGCAGCTGCTCGGCAATGTGGCGCTCTCCTGCACCTACAAATGTGGACGGCTCCACCAGCCACATAATAGCATCTACTTCCTTCAGCGTTCTCTCCGCAACCTGCACCATGTATTCTCCAAGCTTGTTTTTTGCCTTGTGGATACCTGGTGTGTCCAAAAATACGATCTGTCCCTCATCACAGGTATATACGGTCTGTATCTTGTTTCTGGTTGTCTGTGGCTTGTTTGATGTGATGGCGATCTTCTGTCCGATAAGATGGTTCATCAGCGTGGATTTTCCAACATTCGGTCTTCCGATGATCGCAACAAAGCCTGATCTAAAATTATTATCCATTCTTTATCCTCTCATAATCCTTTCACAGCCTGCTATCCCATTTAACGGACAGCAGGCTTTGTTTCTCATCAGCCGATCAGTGGCTTCACTTCCATGAATACATCTTCCGCCTTCTCTATTGCAGTCTCACTTCCTACTACGCAGATCTGCTCATCAGAAAGTACTGCTTCTACAAGAGCTGCCAATTTCTGGATATCCTCCTTCTGCGCTCCGAGGATCTGATTTCTTTCCTTCTGGAGCATATCCTCTGTAACATTGGAGAAATATGCGGTTTTTGAGATACTTCCCTGCATCTGCGGAGTTCTCGGCACATCCTTGTTGCTGATCGTTCCGATGATATATTTTGTCATCTCACGCTCGTCTGCCTCAAAGGCACGGATATAATCCGGCACTCCCTGGTATACTTCCAGGGTTCTCTTTAGATGGGGATCACGGTAGGATACCAGGAAGCTCTCTCCGTTTCTCTTAAAGCCGCTCATGCAACCATACGCTCCACCCTTTACACGAAGGTTGATCCAGAGATAATCGTAGCTTAAGATCACTTTCAGGATCTCCAGTGCACCGGTATACTCCAGGCCTTTTTTGCGGAAGTTTCCGTTCTGTGCCACATACTGGACCTGGCCGGAGGTCTTGAAGGCTTCGTTTTTCTTTACGCACGGGGCCTGTTTCACGGGCTCCGGTTTCTGTCCATTAAACAGGACTTTCTTAATTTCGGCAGCCTGTGTTTTCACTGTATCCAGGGACTCTCTCTCTCCGGTGTAGCTTACACAGAAATTCTCCGGACGAAGAACCTCCTCCATCACTTTGCGGAGATTTTTTACGATCTCGTCCTTGCAGCTGTCAAAATCTTTTTCCAGTTTTTCGATAAACTGATAATATCCGATCCCTGCCATCTCATCCTGGAAGGCAGCCATCGGGGATGCATAGGAAGCACCGCGGAGAACGGCGGTGGAATGGCCTGCACTTGCAAGGCTGGCCTGGGCTCTGGATTTCACTCTGGCAATGATCTCATAGAGACGTTTGGTGTCTGTAAGTTTGGAAGTTGTAAGAACTTCACGGATCATGGAGAACATGAAATCCATCTCCGGATACAAAGCTTTGCCTCTTACAGCAAACATGGCACGGAATGCATCGGTATCCTGGGCATCATCAAAAACCTCGATTCCATAGGAAATGCCGCCGGTTCTTGCATTCACCTCATTGAACAGTTCACCATAACTGTAGTTTTCTGTATCCACTGCTCCAAGCACAGATTTTAAAAGTCCCAGATAATGGACAGTATTTACATCAAAGTCATGGATCTCAAAAAGAAGATCTGCATAACCGATTCCATTGGTGCATACATCATGATACAGAAACAGGCTGTCATCTACGTAATGTTCCTCATTTGTCAGTCCTGTGATCTCTTTTTTGATATCTTCTCTGGAAAGCATCGGGATACAGGTCAGTGCTTCCGGATCTTCCTCGGATTCCTGATAAGCTTCCAGGGCCTTTGTATTCTCTACCATCCGGGTAAGCTCTTCATCAGAAAGGCTCTTTCTGTAATTCTCCAGTTTTTCTTCCAGTTCTTTGTCTCTCTTAGCAGCAAGGCCTTTCTCCGGTACCAGGGAAAGGATCGCGCCATGGGTATTATCCAGAAGATATTTACGGATCAGATCCTCAAAATATCCCTCTTCCAGAGCTTTTTTGAGGAACTCAAATCCCTCAAGAAGCTGTACTTCACAGAACGGCTTTGTATCGTCATAAAGCCAGCTGCTTAAAATATCCAGGCCATACATCAGTCCCTTCGGATAGGAAGAGAAATCTGCCTCACGGAAACGGAATTCGTAGTAGTTGATTCCGGCTGTTACTGCCTTCTTGTCGATACCTTTCTCCATGATCTTTGTGAGGGTGTCACGGATCACTTTGACAAATTCCTCTTTCTGGCTTAAGTTGGCTCCCTTTGCCACGATGGAGAAATAGGTCTGTTTGATTCCATCCTCAAAGGAGCCATAGATATCCTTGCCGATCTTTGCATCCAGAAGTGCCTGTTTCAGCGGTGCACCCGGTGCGCTTAAAAGTGCGTAATCCAGGACTTCGAAAGCAAGACTTAAGTTGATATCTGCTGCCTCGCCCACAACCATATTGTAGGAAAGATAAGTGTTATCCTCTTCTCCTTCGTCCTCTGACACCGGATAATTTTTCTGGATATCTTTTACCTGGGCAAAAGCTTCCTGATCCCGGATCTGGGAATCAATGGCAAGGGAATCAAAGGCAGACAGATAATGGCTGTCAATAAACTCCAGTTTCTCCTCCATATCCATGTTTCCATAGAGATAGATAAAGCTGTTGGACGGATGATAGTACTGTCTGTGGAAATCCAGGAATTCCTCGTAACTGAGATCCGGGATATTTACAGGATCTCCGCCGGACTCACAGCCATAGGTGGTATCCGGGAACAGGGAATTCATGATCTCACGCTCCAGAACATCGTCCGGTGAGGAAAAAGCACCTTTCATTTCGTTGTAAACAACACCATTGTACTTCAGCGGTCCTTCTTTCTGTTCCAGATGATAGTTCCAGCCCTCCTGGCGGAAAATCTCCTCTTTTTTGTAAATGTTCGGATAGAACACCGCATCCAGATACACATGCATCAGATTCTGGAAATCCCGGTCATTACAGCTGGCTACAGGGTAGCAGGTTTTGTCCGGGTAGGTCATGGCATTGAGGAAGGTATTGAGAGATCCTTTTACCAGTTCCACAAAAGGATCCTTCAGCGGAAATTCCCTGGAGCCGCACAGTACACTGTGTTCCAGGATGTGGGCAACACCGGTGCTGTTCTTTGGCGGTGTACGGAATGCAATGTTAAAAACTTTATTCTCATCGCTGTTCTCGATGAGCATGACTCTGGCTCCTGTTTTTTTGTGTTTGAGAAGCCATCCTTTGGAATGAATATCCTGAATATCTTCTTCCTTCAGGACTTCATATGCGTTCAGATGATTGGGATTCATAAATTAGTAACCTCCTGAATGTTTCTTTTCACACCCGGTAAAAATCCCTTTTCAAAAAATCCCGGGATCTTTTGCCGGATGCATGGCAACAAAAGGCTGTCTGAGTATTCAGACAGCCTGAAACGGAAAACTTATTGCTTCCTAAATGCTTCCTTCATTGGGATAATACTGCCTGTAGATCTCTCTGGCAGCTCTTGTGATGATTCCAAGCTCAGCTTCCATTCCAAGATTAACCGGAAGCTCCACAGCTGTTTCCCTGATGTCTCTCTGGACTTTGGCCTTCGCACTGTCCTCCTTGATGTGGATCAAGCCGAAAATCGTTGTGTTATAGGATTTATCTGTCTGACAGAGATCCATGTAAACCAGAACCAGATGACAGCATTCCCGATAAAGAAGCTCCTCATAAAGACCGCCCTTTTCCTGGATCTCCTGGAATTTCAGCTTCTTAAGATACTTGCCGATCTCTTTCTTCGCGGCTCTTTCACCAAAGAATCTAGTAGCGGAATTCCGGTTAAACTCCATGGTCATCCAGAGACCGAGATAACCGTCTGCCCTGGTATCACCAGTCTCAGCTTTATCGCTGTAACGGATCTCCCAGAGTTCCTTGCGGATCCTGTTTTCTTCCGGTTCTTCTCCTGCTGCAATGGACTGCTCCAGAAGTTTCAGACGCTCCATGGGATCTTTCTCTCTATAGTATTTCGCAATTGTTGGTGTATCCATTCATTCTTCCTCCTGATATCTGAATATTATATCAGACAACCTGCCAAAAATACACCCCTATCTGTGATTTCGAAGCTTTTTCCCAGGGCTTTTCACTTTTTTTCCGCGGTTATCACATAGATATACATTGCGGATATACCACAGGGTCTTATCCTCTCCGTATTTATCCAGGATCCGGAGAAGTCCCTCCAGCTCTTTCTTTGTCTGTGGGTGGATAAACCACAGCTTCTCCTTGCTTTTCAGAAAATACTGCAATGGTTCATGATAGGTATATTCCTCTCCCAGATAGTTTCTGGATGCACTGATCCGGTCCATGACCATTTCCGCCACATATTTTCTGGGCATTCTGGCTCCCATGATCACATGCTCACCGTCAAGGGAATAGTCTACCCAATGTTCAAAATGGTGTCTGTTTCTTCCCTTATGGTGCAGCCAGGACATGGATACGCCGGTTGCCTCACGTTCTGCGTTGTTGGGGCTTCTTGTCCCCTGATAATATTTACAGCCTACCAGAAATTCCGTCGGGGAATATTTGGACAGGTCATGAAGCAACCCCTGCTTATATAACCCGATACGAAAACAATATTTCATCACCAGAAGCTTATGCCTCGTGATGGTCCTGAAGTGCAGCCACGGGTGCCATGATCGCATCTTTCTCCGCCTCCTGTCTGCCCAGCAATACCACAATGGCGCGGGGGCCAATTTCGATTGATTTTTTATATTCTTCTTCCTCCTCCAGACAGAATCCTGTTCCGTGAAGAGAGGTATCTGCGATTTTTTTCCAGCACATGCCTTCCGGGAGATTGGGCAGAGCAAGGCTCCGGTTTTCCCAGTGGAAATTATAGCCGATGTAAATAAAATCATCCTCTGCAGCCTCCAGATCCTCTTTTTCCCTTGCATAGGCTCCGTAGTACATCATACCGAGAAGCCTGCTGGTATTCTCATAGCTCAGATACCAGGCACGTTCCCCGTGAAGAGACACATCCGGGAACCCCTTGGTCAGATAATCTACCCCTTTCAGTTCCACCGGCATATGAAGAACGGGATGGGCCTTACGAAAAGCAATGGCATCCTTTACAAATTCCCTCAGTCCCTGGTTTCTGGAAAGGCCCTTCCAGTCTGTCCAGCCGGTAGCATTATCCTGACAGTAGGCATTATTGTTTCCGCTCTGGGAATTGCCGAATTCATCACCGTGATAGATCATGGGAACACCCTGACTCAGCAGCATCATCAGAAAGGCATTTTTGATCTGGCGTTCCCTCATCTGACGGACGGAAACCTTACGGGTAGGGCCTTCCACACCGCAGTTCCAGGAATAATTATAGCTGCTTCCGTCCTGATTGCCCTCTCCATTGGCCTCGTTATGTTTATAATTGTAGCTCACCAGGTCATTCATGGTAAATCCGTCCTGGCACACCATGTAATTGATCACTCCATGATTCTCGCTGTTATGACGGATATGCCATGCTGCAGCCTCCACCATCCCTTCATCGCTTTTCAGGAAACGGCGCATATCCTGGAGAAAATTCATATTGCTCTCCGCTCCGCAGCGTCTGGCCGGAAGCTTTCCTCTGTAAAAATGATCAAAATCAAAGCCCTGGAAGATCAGTTTTGCTCCGGAAAGGATTCCGTCCCGAAGAAGCATCTCCCGGTTAAAGCCCTCTCCCAGTACATGAAATCCATCTACATGGTAAAAATCTCTCCAGAACTGCAAAGCTCGAAGAGCCATCAGGCTGTCTGTTTCCTCCGGAAAATAGAATTCCATGATACAGGCAATGCCGTTCTTGTGCAGTTCCCGGATCAGATACCGAAATTCCTGCTCCGGTTCTCTGGTGCTGCAGTAAGCACTCTTCGGGCTGAAATAAAAGCCGGATGCATAGCCCCAGTAATTCACTACATTTTCCTTTCGACGGGTCTTGATGTGTTCACTGTCTTCCTTCGGTTTATTGATCGGAACCTCACAGAATTCATAGGCAGGCATCAGTTCAATGGCATTGATCCCCAGTTCTTTCCAGTAAGGGATCATCTCTGTCAGGCCAAGAAAAGTCCCCTTATGGGAAACCATCTTTCTGGCAAGCTTCGTATAACCACGGACATGAAGCTTGTACAGGATCATATTTTCATATTCTACTGCCGGTGCAGTTTCATTTTCCCAGCCGGAAACATTCTCATTAAGGAAGCGACAGCGGACCTCCTTTTCCGGATCGTAAGGTACTCCGAAATGCTCTCTCCCGTGAAGTCCGTATGCATACGGATCCTGCACGATCTCACCGTCTATTTTATAATTATATTCAAACTCCTTCAGAGAAGCACTGCACAGCTTCAGCGCCCACACACGTCCTGTATGGAAATCCTTCGGAAAAACGATCTCCACCGGTGCGGCAGTTCCTCTTTTTTTATATAAAAACAGGGATACTTCAGAATCCTCCGATGCCTCCACTGCAAAATTATAACCGCCCTCCATTTTGTTGGCTCCAAGTATCAGCGGCTGACCTTTCTCCACTCGACCTAATCTGCGGCTTGCCAAGGCAACTCCTCCTTTTCTCTTTTTATTATTCAAATCCATAGAAATCCTTTTCGCCGGATCCGTCACAGATCAATATCCAGCTCAACCGGGCAATGATCGGATCCCATGATCTCTCCGTGGATCTTCGCATCCTGAAGCTTTTCTTTCAGGGAAGGGGAAACAAGGAAATAGTCGATACGCCAGCCGGCGTTCTTCTCTCGTGCACGGAAACGGTAGGACCACCAGGAGTAAACGCCCTCTTTATCCGGATAAAAATAGCGGAATGTATCAATAAAGCCACTCTCAAGGGCTCTGGTAAAGCAGGCTCTCTCTTCATCAGTAAAGCCTGCATTTTTGCGGTTGGTCTTCGGATTCTTAAGATCGATCTCCTGATGTGCCACATTAAGGTCGCCACAACAGATCACCGGTTTCTTCTCCTGCAGTTTCAGAAGATAAGCTAAAAAATCCTCTTCCCATTTCATACGGTATTCCAAACGGCGGAGCTCGCTCTGGGAGTTGGGAGTATATACAGTCACAAAATAATACTCTTCGAATTCCAGTGTGATGACACGTCCTTCTTTATCATGCTCCTCTATCCCAATCCCGTAAACTGCAGACAATGGCTCCCTCTTTGTAAAAATGGCTGTACCTGAATAGCCTCTGCGGTTTGCGTAGTTCCAGTACTGATGATATCCGGGAAGTTCCAGCTTCACCTGTCCCTGCTGGCATTTCGTCTCCTGCAGACAGAAAATATCCGCATCCAGCTCATGAAAGCGTTCCTCAAAGCCCTTGGTGATACAGGCCCGGATCCCATTTACATTCCAGGAAATAAATTTCATATTTTTATATTTTCTCCTCATTTTTTCGTCATATTTTTATTATATCTCACATTGTCGGATTAAGCAAAAAATATTTTGAAAGTTTTCTCAGGCTCTCAAATATTTTGTTGCTGTTCTACGTCATATCTGTTAAAATGTTCTCTATATCATGCAGAGCTGCCCTCTTATTTACAGGCAGCAGCAGAACGGAGGATTTTTTTATGAGTGATGAATTTAACAAAAGCGGATGTGCACCAAGCGACTGCGCTTCCTGCACAGCTAACTGTGAAAGCAAGGTAGATGAAGCACATCATACCATCACCCTGACTATGGATGATGATACTGAGGTAGAATGTGCCATCCTTACTATTTTCCCTGTAGAAAACAAAGAATATATCGCACTTCTCCCACTGGATGAGAACGGCCAGAATGAGACCGGTGAGGTTTATCTCTACAGCTTCTCCCGCACAGCAGACGGCGATCCGATGCTGGCAAACATTGAAGATGATGAAGAGTACGACGCTGCCGCAAATGCCTTTAACGCAGTCGTGGAAAAAGCACGTGCAGACGAGGAGGCAGACGCACCTCTCAGCTAAACAGTGCATTTATCGGAAAGCAGTAACTACACAAAACAAGCCCGGAAAATCGGATGTATGTGGTCTTCACACCTCCGCCTTCCGGGCTTTTGTTTTATTTTGTGGTACTTCCGAAGCCGCCGTTTCTTACTGCATCTGCATCGTCATCCACGGTGATTCCGTATTCCACAAAGATCCCCTGCATAAAACCGGTTCCTGCCGGGATCTGGATCGTTTTATCTTCTCTTGTATCGTTAGTCAGCTTGGCAAAGATATGACCTTCGTTGTCGGAAAAGAAATAATCGCTGTCAATGATTCCCACTGTGTTATTGAGCTGCAACCGGAATTTAAATCCCAGTCCGCTTCTCGGATAACATTTCAGGACCCAGCCCTCTTTCATCTCTACGCGGATACCGGTTGGTATCTTTACGATCTCACCCGGTTTCATGGTCACATCCACCGGTGCATAAAAATCATATCCTGCACTTCCGGTCGTAGCTCTCTTCGGAAGCTTCAGACTGTCATAGATATTCCGGATCTCCTCTTCTGAATACTGTTCAAAGGTATCCTTCCAGTCCTTTGCAAACTGTTCAAAACTTACCTTGTGAAATTTCGCAATTCTTTTCATTTTTCGTTCCACTCCCAATAGGTAATTTCAAAAAAACCTCTGATCACTCCGTGTACAGAACCACACGGTTCTCACGAAGTGACGCCTGTACATCGATCACCCTCTGATTTGAGGAGCCTTTCCATTTCAGACGAACCTCTTTCTTGTCCACCTGAAATTCCCCGTCCACGCATACATCCAGATAATGGATGATCTCGTACTGCTGGATTTCTTCCCAGAGAGAACCCGTATACAGCCAGATCGTCTTATCCGGATACTTCTCTCTGATCTCTCGTGCAAGAGCTGTTACCTCAGCGATATTGGAAGGATGCAGAGGATCTCCTCCTGAGAATGTGATCCCGCTGATATAATCCTTGTCCAGCTCTGCAAATATCTCAGCTCGCTCGCTGTCCGTAAATGGGAGACCTCCGTTTGGATCCCAGGTAATTGGATTCTGGCACTCCCGGCAGCCGTGTGAACAGCCGGCCACCCAGAGTACTACACGAAGTCCGTCTCCGTTTAACATATCGTCCTTGGTAATATTGTGATATCTCATCATTTATGCTTCTTCCGGTACATCCTTCATGCTGAAGCTGATTCTTCCCATCTTGTCCTTGCCAAGGCAGATAACCTTAACTTTGTCGCCAAGTGTGAGAACATCCTCAACACGGTTGATCCTCTGTTTGGAGATCTTGGAAATGTGTACCATTCCCTCCTTGCCTGGTGCAAACTCAAGGAATGCGCCAAACTCTTTGATGCTGACTACGCGTCCTGTAAAGATCTGTCCTGCCTCAAACTCGGTAGTGATGATCTCGATCATACGTTTTGCTTCATCCATACCCTTCTGGTCTGTTCCGCAAATGGAAACTGCGCCGTCATCTGTGATGTCGATCTTCACACCTGTACGCTCGATGATCGTGTTGATGGTCTTTCCTCTCTGTCCGACTACATCACCGATCTTCTGCGGGTCGATCTGGATCTGAATGATCTTCGGAGCAAACTCACCAACGCTTGTACGAGGCTTGTCGATACATTTCTCCATAACTTCTGTCAGGATATATTCTCTTGCCTCTTTTGTCCTGCGGATCGCCTCCTCAACGATCGGTCTTGTAAGACCATGGATCTTGATATCCATCTGGATCGCTGTGATTCCGTCATGTGTTCCGGCTACCTTGAAATCCATATCTCCGAAGAAGTCCTCAAGGCCCTGGATATCTGTAAGAACGATGTAATCATCGTCTGTTTCACCTGTAACAAGTCCACAGGAAATACCTGCAACCGGTTTCTTGATCGGTACACCGGCAGCCATCAGTGACATGGTAGATGCACAGATACTTGCCTGGGATGTGGAACCGTTGGACTCAAATGTCTCAGATACGGTACGGATTGCATACGGGAACTCCTCTTCTGTAGGAAGTACCGGTACCAGTGCTCTCTCAGCAAGTGCTCCGTGGCCGATCTCACGGCGTCCCGGTCCTCTGGAAGGTTTTGTCTCACCTACGGAGTAGGACGGGAAGTTGTAGTGATGCATATATCTCTTGGATGTCTCAAACTCATCCAGTCCGTCAAGACGCTGTGCCTCTGTAAGAGGAGCCAGTGTGGTAACGGTACAGATCTGAGTCTGTCCTCTTGTGAACATGGCAGAACCGTGAACTCTCGGGATGATGTCTGTCTCCGCAGCCAGCGGACGGATCTGTCTGATCTCACGGCCGTCCGGACGTTTGTGATCTTTGAGGATCATCTTGCGGACAGTCTTCTTCTGGTACTGATATACAGCCTCACCGAGAACGGCAAGCCACTCTTCGTTATCTGCAAAAGCTTCTTTCAGCTTGTCTGTGATCTCGCTGATATTATTCTCACGTGTCTGTTTGTCATCGGAGAATACGGCAACCTCCATCTCTTCCGGAGGAACGATCTTCTTGATCTCATCAAAGAGTTCCTGCGGTACTGCACAGGACTCGTAGGAATGTTTCTCTTTTCCGCACTCAGCTACGATCTGGTCGATGAATTTAATGATCTCCTGGTTTACTTCGTGAGCCTTGTAGATGGCTTCGATCATCTTGTCTTCCGGAATCTCGTTGGCTCCGGCCTCGATCATGATAACTTTCTCTCTTGTGGAAGCTACGGTAAGCTGAAGGTCAGAAACTGCCTTCTGTGCAAGTGTCGGGTTGATGATGAACTCGCCGTCGATCATGCCAACCTGTGTGGTTGCACATGGGCCGTCAAATGGGATATCAGAAATACAGGTTGCAATGGAAGAACCAAGCATAGCCGGGATCTCCGGATTGCACTCCGGATCAACAGACATAACCATGTCTACCAGTGTTACGTCATTTCTGTAATCCTTCGGGAACAGTGGACGCATTGGGCGGTCGATAACACGGGATGTAAGGATCGCATGTTCGCTTGCCTTACCCTCTCTCTTGTTGAATCCTCCCGGGATCTTTCCTACTGCGTACATTTTCTCCTCATACTCAACGCTTAACGGGAAGAAATCGATCCCTTCTCTTGGCTCTTTGGATGCGGTAGCAGTAGCAAGGACCGTAGTATCACCGTAGTGCATAAGAGCAGCACCATTGGCCTGTTTCGCTACACGTCCGATATCTACAGTCAGTGTTCTTCCTGCAAGTTCCATGGAATAACTTTTGTACATATTCGTTCTCCTTTTCTTATTATATTAATATCTGACAGGAGCCCGAAACAACTGAAAAGACCACTTCCTTTGAAAAAGATCTCGACCGGAAATGGGCTTTTCAGTAGTCTCGGAAATCACTCCTGCGGTAATTCCGTCTGTGTTTATCACACATGTTAAAATGGGGCGGATGGAATCATCCGCCCCTCCCGTAGCAATTATTTTCTTAAACCTAATTTCTCAATCAGTGCACGGTATCTTTCGATGTCTGTTTTCTTAAGATAAGCAAGAAGGCCACGTCTCTGACCTACCATTTTCAGAAGACCTCTTCTGGAATGATGATCTTTGTGGTGTGTTTTAAGGTGCTCTGTGAGCTCCTGGATTCTTGCTGTAAGAACTGCAACCTGAACCTCCGGTGAACCTGTGTCACCCTCTGTTCTTGCATACTCTTTCATGATCGCTGTTTTCTTCTCTTTAGAAATCATTGTTGTTTCCTCCTTGAAATTTTAATTAAACGCCGGGTATTAAGAAGTGGTCGGAGTCTCCGGCTTCTGAATACTGGCTTTTTTCACCTCGAACAGTATAGCACACGGTTCCTGACCTGTAAACTGTTTTTTTGAAAAGTTTTTACCGGAAATTTTTACTTTTCGAAGCTTTGAAAATAAGCCTTGCCTTTTTCCGCGTCTTTCATAAGCTGTTCTTTCAGAGCTTCTATGGAAGAAAAACGTTTCTCCGGTCTGGAATAATGAAAAAATTCCACTCTGCAGGACTCTCCGTACAGGTCTTCCTCACAATCAAAGAGATAAGTCTCAACACCCAGGAATTTCTCCCCCACCGTAGGCTTGTATCCTACATTGGTGATTCCTTTAAGGCTTCTGTCCTTAAAATGGGACACTGTATCGTAGACCCCGTTTGGAGGCATCAGCTTTTCTTTCGCCGGAATAATATTGGTTGTCGGAAGAAGAAATTTATGTCCCATTCCTCTTCCATGTTCGATCACTCCATCCACAAAAAACGGAAAGCCCAGAAGATCATTGACCTTTTCCATATTACCTCTTTTCAGTTCCTCACGGATAAAGGTACTGCTGATCTTTCGTTTTCCTTCCATTTCTTTTGGAATCACATCCACCGAAAAGCCAAGCTTCTTTCCCATCTCCCGGAGAAGTTCCGGATTTCCCTTGCGTTCATATCCAAACCGGAAATCTTCTCCTACGGCAACGTGTTCTGCCTGAAGATCCCCCACCAGAATCTCTTTAATAAAAGTGTCTGCTTTCATGTGGCGGATCCTGGCATCCAGCGGGCATTCGATCAGAACATCCACACCTGCATCCTCAAGAATCCTGCATCGTTCTTCTTTTGTAAAGATCATCTGGCTTCCGATTCCCAGGGAAAAGAGAACTGTCTGAAGTCCCTTTTCTTTTTGCTCCAGAATTCTTTCCACCAGTTTCCGGTGTCCACGGTGTATGCCGTCAAATTTTCCAAGTGTTACCGCACTCCCTGACAGGCGCGGAAATTCTCCGTCAATCTTCAAGTATTCCATATCTGCTCCTGCAAGTTTTTGTAAAAAATTTATACAAAGAACATGCGGACGGGAACATATTTCTGTTTTCTTTCATCCCAGCCGTATATTCCTGTGAAGTTTCCGCTGCTTTTATACATCCGGACTTTTTCTTCCCTGCTGCCGCCCTGTACCAGTTCTTCCGGAACTGGATTTCCATTACCAAGAAGCCTGTCTCCTTCCGGTGTACAGATAAGCGCCGGATACATGGAAAGTACATCTTCAATAGAAACGATTTTTTCGCCGATGGTTCCGTTGGCAACCGCTTCTTCCACCTGGGAAAGTGTCATGCTCTCTTCCAGTGTGAAATTCCCGGACTGGGTCCGAAGAAGCTCTTCCATGGCACCGCCACAGCCTAATTTTTCTCCGATATCATTGCAAAGTGTACGGATATAAGTTCCCTTGCTGCAGGTAACGCTGATACGTACCAGCGGGAGGTCCATATCCAGTATCCTTATCTCATAAAAAACCACAGGGCGCGGTTTGCGCTCTATGGTTTTTCCTTCTCTGGCCAGC
The DNA here is from genome assembly GCF_018785565.1 of Blautia sp. MCC283. NCBI lineage: Bacteria > Bacillati > Bacillota > Clostridia > Lachnospirales > Lachnospiraceae > Blautia > Blautia sp. MCC283. The sequence goes on from NZ_WQQB01000032.1 coordinate 99,074, forward strand.
TCGTAAAGCTTCTTTCCGCCCACTTTCAGAGCGGAATACATCGGCGGAACCTGCATTTGTTCTCCCACAAAAGAAGCAACCGTTTCCCGGACTTCCTCTTCTGTAACCGTTACCGGTTTCTCGGAAAGAATGGTTCCTGTCATGTCCTGGGTGTCTGTGGAAACGCCCAGCCTTAAAACTGCCTCGTATGTTTTTTCTTTCTCTGTAAGAAGCTCTACCAGACGGGTTCCTCTTCCAAGAGCAACAGGGAGCACTCCCTCTGCTGCCGGATCCAGCGTTCCCGTATGGCCAATCTTTTTCATGTGGAGAATTCCACGCAGCTTTGCAACTACATCATGAGAGGTATAACCTTTTTCCTTTCGGATCACAAGTATTCCGTCCATGATCTGTTTCTACTCCTCTGCAAGCTGTTTTTCGATCTCAGCGGTAAGGTTGTTGATCACATCGTACATGGAACCCTGCATGTCGCAGCCGGCTGCACGCATATGTCCGCCGCCTCCGAAGAATACGGCAATTTTGCTCACATCCACCTTTCCGTTGGAACGGAGAGATACTTTAAAGAGCTGCGTCTCCATCTCATAGATAAAGATCGCAACCTCCACGCCTGCGGTCAGACGGAGCTGGCTTACGATTCCCTCCAGATCCTTTCCTTCCACACCGTAGAAATCCATCTCTCGTCTTTTCAGATATCCGACTACGCATTTGCCATCCTGAAGCAGAATGCTCTCTGCCAGCACACGGCCCATAACCTGATTCTGAAGATATGTTTTCTGGTAAAAGGACTCATCGATGATCCTGCTGAAATCAAATCCTGTTTTCATCAGCTCACCGGCAATCCTCATGGTTTCCGGTGTTGTGGAAGAATACTGGAATACGCCGGTGTCATGTGCCATTCCCGTATAAATTGGAACCGCAATGGAACGGTCAATCTTATCTGCATCCAGAAGCCCGTAAAGAACCTCACATGCGGAACCGACGTCGCCCCTTACATGATTGACATCCGCAAACCCCTTATTGCTTACATGATGGTCAATGCATGCGGTCTTTTTTGCTGTGTCAAAATACTTTCCGGCAACAGCAAGGCGATCCAGTGCGCTGACATCACAGGTGATAAAAAGATCATACTCTTTCTCTTCTTCTGCTTCTGTCTTAACCTCATCCATTCTGTCGATGTAATCAAATATAGGCTTCGGCTGTTCCAGATAGACATCTGCCTCAATATCCGGAAAATATTCCCGGATATAAAGGTACAGAGCCATACAGGAACCGATACAGTCTCCATCCGGACGGATGTGGCCGCCAATGCCTACGGTTTTTACATTTTCCAGTATTTCTGAAATGTTTTTCATTTTTTCCACCTATTCCTCTGTTTCCATCCCACTCATTACGTCATTGATCTTCTTTGACATATTTACGCCATATTCGATGGACTCATCCAGAACGAAACGGATCTCCGGCGTATTGCGGAGGTTCAGTCTTCTGGCCAGCTCTCTCCGGATATAACCCTCTGCGTTCTTTAATCCACGGATGGTGGAATCTTTGGCCTGCTTTTCGCCAAGTACACTGATGTAGGCTTTGCAGGTTTTAAGATCCGGTGCCACCTCCACGGCTGTCACAGAAGTCATCGGATGAATTCTGGGGTCCTTGATTTCGCTGTGTATGATGGTGCTGAGTTCTTTAAGAACTGCACCATTCACACGTGTATTTTTAATGCTGTTTTTTCTCATTACAAGTCACTCCTATCTTGGTACCTCTACCATGATATATGCTTCGACTTTATCTTCTTCTTTAACATCGTTGAAGTCGTTGAATACAAGACCACACTCATATCCTGCACGGACTTCCTTAACGTCATCTTTAAATCTCTTCAGGGATGCAAGCTCACCCTCAAAGATCTGGTCCTCACCTCTTGTGATACGAACCTTGCAGTTACGCTGGAATGTACCATCCAGTACATAGCTTCCTGCGATGGTTCCCACACCGGATGCCTTGAACAGCTGACGTACTTCTGCGTGGCCGATAACTTTCTCCTCGAATACCGGATCCAGCATACCTTTCATGGCTGCCTCCACATCCTCGATTGCCTGGTAGATAACCTTGTAAAGTCGAAGGTCAACGCCCTCCTGCTCAGCAAGCTGTTTTGCTGTGGTATCCGGACGTACGTTAAATCCGATGATGATGGCATTGGATGTTGCGGCAAGGCTGACATCAGACTCATTGATGGCACCTACACCTCCATGGATCACCTTAACGATAACTTCCTCGTTGGAAAGTTTGGTAAGGCTCTGTTTTACAGCCTCAACAGATCCCTGTACATCGGCTTTGACAATGATCGGAAGCTCTTTAAGGTCGCTTGCCTGGATCTGATCAAACAGGTTATCCAGAGAAAGTTTGCCCTTGGTCTCCTCAAGAAGACGGCTCTTGTTCTCTGTAACGAATGCGCCTGCAAAGTTCTTGGCTTCTTTGTCGCTCTCGAAGGACATCAGGATCTCACCTGCATTTGGAACATCTCCAAGTCCAAGGATCTCAACCGGAGTGGACGGGCCTGCTTCTTTAACACGGCGTCCCTTGTCATCCATCATTGCACGGACTTTACCGTTGCATGCACCTGCTGCAATGAAATCTCCTACATGGAGAGTACCCTTCTGAACAAGGATGGTAGCAACCGGTCCTTTACCTTTATCAAGCTGAGCCTCGATAACAAGACCTCTTGCCTCACGGTTCGGGTTTGCTTTCAGCTCGGAAACCTCAGCAGTAAGAAGGATCATCTCAAGAAGGTTCTCGATTCCCTCTCCTGTATGTGCGGATACCGGAACAAAGATGGTGCTTCCGCCCCAGTCCTCAGGGATCAGTTCATACTCGGAAAGTTCCTGTTTTACACGCTCTACATTTGCGCTTGGTTTATCGATTTTGTTGATGGCAACGATGATCTCAACGCCTGCTGCTTTTGCATGGCTGATGGCCTCTACAGTCTGCGGCATGACGCCATCGTCTGCGGCAACGACCAGAACTGCGATATCCGTAGCGTTGGCACCACGCATACGCATAGCTGTGAACGCCTCATGTCCCGGTGTATCCAGGAATGTGATCTTCTGGCCTTTGATGTTTACCACGTAAGCACCGATGTGCTGTGTGATTCCGCCGGCCTCGCCTCTGGTTACGTTTGTATTACGGATGGCATCCAGAAGAGATGTTTTACCATGGTCAACGTGACCCATGACGCAGACTACCGGAGGTCTTGGAACCATATCGTCCTCATCCTCTTCATCCTCTTTGAGGAGTTCTGCGATCACGTCTACTTTTTCTTCTTTCTCGGCAATGATATCAAAGCCAAGTGCGATCTCCTCTGCCTTGTCAAAGTCGATCTCCTGGTTTACGGTTACCATGACACCTTCCATGAAAAGTTTCTTAACGATCACAGATGGCTGCATCTTCATAGCGTCCGCAAGCTCACGGATGGTAAGCTTCTCAGGAATGGTGATCTCCTTGATCTCAGGTTTCTTCTCTTCCTGCTTCGGCTGTGGATTCGGTTTCTGAAGCGCTTTCGGGATTCTGGAATTCGGTCTGCGTCCACCCTGATTTGGTCTGCGTCCGCCCTGGCCGCCTTTCTCGAAATCTTTCTTCTTGTTCTTGTTCTCTCTGTCACGCTCACGCTTGCTGTCCTTGGATGTCTTGGTCAGCTCCGGAGTAAATACGGAATCGGAAGAACTGCTTCTTTTCTGTCCCGGACGTGCTCCGCCCTGGCCGCCGCGGTTCTGACCGCCGAAACGGTTATCTCCGCCTCTTCCGCCTTCAGAACGTCCACCCTGGCCGCCCTGGCCACGGTTTGCTCCGCCGCCGAAACGGTTTCCGCCATCTCTGCCTTCGAAGCGTCCGCCCTGACCGCCCTGGCCACGGTTTGCTCCACCGCCGAAACGGTTTCCGCCTCTTCCGTCATTCTGACGTGGTCCTCTGTTTCCTTCACCCTGTCTTGCCGGACGTCCCTCACCATTCTGGGAACGGTTTCCACCAAAACGGTTTCCACCGTCTCTTCTTCCCTCGAAGCTTCTTCCGTCACGGTTGCCGTCTCTTCTTCCTTCCGGACGATTACCCTGCGGTCTTCCGCCCTGAGTACGGTTTGCTCCGCCCTGAGAGTTTCTCTGCTCGCCGGATTCGTTATTTCTTGTACCCTGGCCTGCCGGACGCTGTCCGCCGTTCTGGGAACGTGCCGGGCCTTTTTTCTCGCCTGCTGCCGGTTTTCTTCTTCCTTTACCGCCGTCGCTGGCATTCTGTGCATGGAATACACGGATGATATTTTTTTTCTTTTTCGGTGCCTCAGACTTGTTACCCTCTGCGTTCACCGTTGTTGTCTTTTCTTCTGTTTTTGGAGTATCCAATTGTCTATATTGCTCCTTTCCCGATCTGCTGAATTTATCTTTTATCATTATTATCGTCAAACCTCCTTACAGACGCCTGTATCATGCAGGTTATCTGCCGGATTCTTTTTCCAGCTCCTTCATGATCGCCTTTGCAAAATTTTCGTCCTGCACGGCAAGGCTGGCACGGAATTCTTTGCCCATTGCTCTGCCCAGGCTCTCTTTGTCTGAAAGGAAATATAACGGAACTTCGTAATAGGTACACATATTCCGAAATTTCTTTTTTGTGTTTTCGGAGGCATCATCTGCCACCAGTGCCAGGAAACCTTTTCCTGTTTTTACGGATTTCTCTGTGGAAAATTCTCCGCTCACTGTTTTTCCTGCTTTTGTCGCAAGTCCGATGAGTGATAAAACCTTACTGTTTTTCAATTGACTCAAACTCCTTCTTGAGGTTCTGATACACTTCATCCGGAACTGCCATTTTCAAGGAACGCTCCAGGCCGTGGTTTTTGATGGCCTTTTCCAGGCATTCCTCTGAGAAACAAAGGTATGCGCCGCGTCCGTTTTTCTTACCTGTAGCGTCCAGGATGATCTCATTCTCTGATGTTTTGAGAACTCGTATCATTTCCTTTTTGCTTTTCATTTCCCTGCAGCCGGTACACTGACGCATGGGAATCTTGGTTCTCGTTTTCATTATTCTTCGGCATCTCCATCTGCTGTTTCTTCAGCTTCTGTTTCTGTCTCTTCTGTATCTTCCTCTGTTTCCGGAATTTCTTCGGAAACAGCCTCTTCTGTCATTTCGTCCTCTGCTTCTTCGTGTTCCTCATCGTAATCATCGTAGAAGTCACCGGACTCTCTTGCCTGTGTCTCGCTCTTGATGTCGATCTTGAATCCTGTAAGTCTTGCAGCAAGACGTGCGTTCTGTCCCTCTTTACCGATGGCAAGGGAAAGCTGATAATCCGGAACTACAACCAGTGCAGTCTTCTCATCCGGATCTGCCATAACTGCGATAACTTTTGCAGGGCTTAATGCGTTCTCGATAAGGATTGCCGGGTTCTCATCCCAGTTGATGATATCGATCTTCTCACCGTGAAGTTCGTTGACAACCGCACCTACACGTGCGCCGTTCATACCGACACATGCTCCCACAGCATCTACATCCGGATCGTTACTCCATACAGCGATCTTGGTACGGGAACCTGCCTCACGGGCAATGCTCTTGATCTCAACGGTACCATCTCTTACCTCTGCAACCTCGGACTCGAAAAGTCTCTTTACAAGGCCAGGATGTGTTCTGGAAACAAGGATACGTGGTCCCTTCGGTGTATCCTTTACCTCAAGGATGTAAACCTTTACTCGCTCAGTTGGCTGGAATGTCTCGCCTTTTACCTGCTCGTTCTCTGTAAGGACTGCGTCTGCCTTACCGAGGTTGATGCTGACATTCTTGCCCATTACTCTCTGAACAATACCGGTTACCACTTCTTTTTCGATTCCGTAGTACTGATCGTAGAGAACTTTACGCTCTTCCTCACGGATTTTCTGAAGAATGACGTTCTTTGCGTTCTGGGTTGCGATACGTCCGAATTCCTTGGACTGGATCTCAACTTTCATAACATCACCGATCTCTGCGTTGGTGTTTGTTTTCTGTGCATCCACCAGAGAAATCTCAAGGGCCGGGTCCTCCACATGCTCTACAACAGTTCTGTCAGCGTAAACACTGAAATCACAGGTCTCCGGATCGATCATAACGTGAACGTTATCTGCCTTTCCGAAATGATTCTTACATGCCTGGATCAGTGACTGCTCAATTGCCTCCAGCAGTGTATCCTTACTGATGTTTTTCTCTTTTTCGAGAACGTCCAGCGCGTCTCTTAAATCTCTGCTCATTTTCCTTTTTTTCCTCCTGAATTTTTACAGATTCGATTCTCTTTTAGAATTCGATCGCAAGACGAATCAGGGCGATATCTTTTTTATCAAAAGTGCGTTCTGTGCCGTCTTCATCGATTGTCACACTGTTACTATCATATGCATTTAAAATACCGCAGAATTCTTTCTGCTTCTCGATCGGCCGGTAGGTACGGATCTCCACCAGCTTGCCAAGGCTTCTCTTAAAGTCTTTCTCTTTCTTAAGAGGCCGGTCAAGTCCCGGAGAACTGATCTCCATAATGTAGCTGTCTTCGATGAAATCCTGCTCATCCAGGATATCGCTGAATGCACGGCTTACGTCCTCGCAGTCATTGACTGTGATTCCGCCCGGCTTGTCGATATAACCTCTGAGATACCAGGTTCCAGCTTCCTTGACATACTCCACATCTACCAGTTCAAAGCCCTTGGACTCTACGATCGGTGTAAGGATCGCCTCTGCTTTCTGTTCATATTCTTCCCGTCTGCTCATGCTTCCCACCTGCCTTTCTTATTTCTGCCTGTTTCTGAACAAATTCCTTCTCAGCAAATAGGAGCGGGCTCTCGCCCACTCCTATGCCAACAAGTTCTTAGTTTCGTTCATTGTAACACCAATGTCTTTTAAATGCAAGTATTAATTGCGATTTGAATTTCTGTTTATCTTTTACAGGATTTCTCCCGCTTTATAGCATGCTGCTATATAATCTCTCGGCTGATAATAAAAATCTGTATTATAGTCCGAAATATGTGCATCAATCCAGGAATGATAAATATCCCATATTCCTTTTTCGATTTCCGTATCATCATATATGTCTTCTATTAATCGCTCATATACTTCTCCAATATCCCAGTAATCCGGAACCGTATATCTGCACATGGATACATTGTCAAATTTTCCTTCTGGAATATTGCATTGCTCCATAAACTCTGCTGCAACTTTTTGTATTGGCTCACAGTGAAATACATCCGCATAATCGTATATTCTCTTTATATTTTCTCTGCCAAGATAATCTGTGATTTCCCGCCGATGTTGTTTTCTGTTTCGTCCTATATACTCAATCAGGCTACAGGTAAAAAATAAATTGTTATTATTTTTTTTCGCCATATACGACCTCACTTCCTGCAAATTCCAAGGTATCCAATGCCGAAACTGTATGAAAACTGATCTGATGTGTGGGGTACTTTAATTTTACCAGTTCCCAGAAAGCAGATCTTGAGATCTTACCATCCAGATAGTTTTGCAGGTAATTGTAGATCGTATCATCCGCCATCGGTCCTTCCACAATATCATACTGATGTGCTTGTCCACTTCGACAGGAAATAATAAAGTCCAGCCATTCTTCTGTCATTTTCTCAAATCTAAGAATTTTTAATTCTGTATTTTCTGTATACTCGTACCTGTTAATGTATCCCTTTTCTCCATACCTTGTCGCCCACCGTTCTGCCTGTTTTTCGATGTTCGTACAATAGAAGCCAAAGTAGAAATCTTTGTTAAATCGGGCTTTTCTGATTTCCGGATACTCTACTATATCTTTACTTCCATGATATAAAGTCATATGCACTCCTTTTCAGATTGGACTTAACACAATAGTTTCCTGGAGCTATTATAACAAATGTGTATCGAAAATCGCAATATATTTTACTCTCACAACACGACAAACGCATGAATGGTTAGCAACTGCAAATTCTATTTTTTTCTACTTTTTAAGCTTCTAAAAGCTCTTCTAAAT
>NZ_WQQB01000033.1:0-46033 GCF_018785565.1 Blautia sp. MCC283
GAGAAGCCTGATTTTCAGGCTTGCCACCCTTGCATATCATAGAAGAATCTTATTTACAGACTTTTTCTCACAGTCTCAGATTGGATTAACCGATCTTTTTCTTTATGTCCACATTTTTAATTTCCAGCATCAGTTCTGCGCCCATGCAAAATCCTTCTTTAAAGTTTTTTTCCAGTTCATCCAGATTTGAGAACATGATTTCATCTACCAGAGAATCTAATTCTTCTCCAAGTTCAGGAGACAGTTTTTCCTTAAAATTCAAATATCTGCTGCCTTTAAACTCATCGATTTTCACAGAAGAATCTGTTTCTCTCAATTCTGAACACGCATTATACAATTTTTCAATAATGTCCATAGCCTGTACCTCTTTTTGATTTTTAATATTACATAGATAATATGTAACATTTTTATATGACTGACTGATTTTTATAAGAAAACTATTTTACCTTCTAATATAACGATTGTTTCTTATTAGTCACAAGAATAGCATGAATCCACGGTATACTCAAGAAAAAGTTTCTAATCAGTCACAAAAGGAGATATCTATCATGCAGTGGATTTTGCAGGATGTGCCTCTTGGAAGAAATATCCAGAATATAAGAATGCAGAAAAATCTTACACAACAGGAAGTAGTCGAAAAACTTCAGCTTATGGGTAGCAGTATGTCCAGAAGCACACTTGCTAATATTGAATCAGGAAGAAGAAATATTAAGGCAAGCGACTTAAAATTGTTAAAAACTATTCTCCAAGTAGAATATGACTGTTTTTTCGAGTAATTTTCTTAATACAACTCTTTTCAAGATTTCTCTATTTTCCCAACCTCTTTATCAATCAGGTGTCAATAGAATACGAAACACATTCCCTCTCTATATTGCATATTTTGTCCATATTCAGTATGATAAACTTATCAGTACAATAAGTGAGATTGGAGGGCAAGTAAAATGGAAAATTCTTCTAATGCGGACAGATACATTACGTTCACGGACGACAGTGGAAAGGAGGTACAGTTCGAGTTTCTGGATCTTATCAATTACGAGGATGAAGGATATGTGGTTCTTCTTCCATCGGACAGTGATGGAACAGTTGTCATCCTGAAAGTCACAGGCGAAGAAGGGTATGTATCAGAAGAAGACGAGGAAACACTGAGGGCAGTATTCGGACTGTTTAAGAAAGCGCATCCGGAACTGAAGTTTGAAGAAAAAGCGGATTGGTAAGGTTTTCTAAGGGGATTATTGATGACAATACAATGTCAATTCATTACGAAACAAGTATTGCCATTGTATTGACATCAGTAGTCTCCGTTGCTACAATAATACCATATTCATCCGATATGTTTAACAAGCCAGACGGCCTGTTTTAACATATAAAATAATAGCAGGAGGAGGTTAAGAACTATGAAGATTATCCGTAACGTTTCTGCTGAAAAAGCTACAAAAGATCTGAAGAAGGTTGCTTCTGAAAAGTTTGTAGCAAACGAAACGGCAAGCAGATGTTTATGCCGTTGCAGTGATGGCTGATTTCACATATTTATGTGAAACGCATTAACCATCCGTTCCGCGTTGGCATCCAGTTTTGGTTGTCAACGCGGTTTTCACTATAATATGGATGAGGTGAAATTTTATGAAAAAATCACAGTTTATTGTTGAACAGGAAGGCAGTACCTCAGAATCTGTTTTATTATATTCCACTTTTTCAACATCAATAGTGGAATTAGAACTTCCATTATATTCAGAAATATTTACTGAGGGGATTTACGATAAACATCCAGAAGAAGTTTCCGCTTTATACGATATGGGATTTCTCATTGATGACGATTACAATGAGCTTTCTTTTCTTGAATCATTACGTATGCAAACGCTTCAGACAAACAATTCAGCTCCAACCTATTATATTATATGTCCTACTACTGGATGTAACGCACGCTGTTATTATTGCTTTGAAAAAGGTGCTGTCCAAAAACGTATGGATACCAAGACTGCTGAAGCTGTTGCGAAATATATTGTACAGCATCATGATCCGGAACACTTGGTTATTCAATGGTTTGGTGGAGAACCTTTATTAGAACCGAATACAATTTCTTATATAGCAGATTATCTGCATGAAAATGGAGTTAATTTTGACTCAAAAATAATCACAAATGGATATCTTCTGAAAGAAGACGTGATCAAACAGGCCGTAACGAAATGGAATGTCAAAATTATCCAAATAACCATTGATGATCTTGATGAAGAGTACAATAAAATTAAAGATTATATCTACACTTCTGGAAATCCGTTTGAAGTTGTAATGACAAACATTGAAAAGTGTTTAAAAGCAGAATTGAATATTCGTATTCGTATTAATTTTAATCCACTTGAATATGACAAGGCTGTTAATACCGTAGATTACTTAAAAAAACGTTTTGGTAAAGACCCTAATTTCTTTGTTTACCTGGCACCCATAGATTCTACGGATATCCCGTCTATTACAGAGGACTTTAAACAGCAGAAAAAACATCCTCTCATTGAACTACTGGATGCAGAAAAAGATTTTTGCAGTTTTGGGAATTATGATTCACAACTTTCCAGTGATTCGGAATACGATGCCATCTTAAAGAAATACTATTTAACACCAATTCCGACCAGTTGTTATGGCGGATGCAAATCATCTTTAACCATAGATTCCATGGGAAATATTTTTGACTGCCACAGACTGCTCGGAAACGAACAATATGCCAGTGGAAATGTATTTCTTGGAAGAACAGACAATGAAATATCTGAATATTATGCTAATCCATACATCAATGATGCGGATTGTAACAAGTGCAATTTGCTGCCAATCTGTCAAGGCGGTTGTAAGTATAGATCATTCAAATACGGCAAAAATCATGCCTGTACTTCAGTAAAAGGTGCTGTAAAGGAATTGATCAAAAGAGCATCTGAAGAAATCAATGAATTATAATCTGGATTTATTAAAAAAACCGTTTCCTTTTCAGTCAGGAACATTAACTCTATGGAGTAATGATTATATTGCCCAAAACGTTATTAAACGCCATTTAGATGGAAGCGTGGATTCTGGCAGTCGAAAAACGGACACTATACATCAGACAGTAGAGTGGATACAGCATTTAAAACCTATGTCAGCACGAATCCTTGACGTTGGATGCGGTCCTGGTTTGTATGCGGAGTTGTTATGTAAAAGAGGCATGTATTACGAAGGATTTGATATTTCCCCATATCAGATTGCATATGCCAAACAACATAATTCTTTTCCAGAAAGAGCTAATTTCTATGTGGACGATTTCAGAACGTGGAATTCTGAAAAAAAGTTTGATTTAGTACTGCTTTTGTATGGAATTTATTCATTTTACTGTCGAAACGACAGGATCGCTTTTCTAAAAAGGGTAAAAAGTAATCTGTCTGAAAACGGAGGAATCATAATCGAAGTATTTACTCCGCTGCATTATAAGGAACGTACAGATACCGTGGATTGGGAATATATTGAACAGAATGGTTTTTGGTGTAAAACGCCATACCTGGAATTGAATTCTTTCTGTAAATATAACAGCTCTTTAATTCTCGTACAGACAGCTGTTTTGAACGACCACTTGGACATATGGAATTCATGGATACAGACATTTGAATCATCCGATCTGGTAGAAGAATTGACAGAAGCCGGATTCGAAAAAATACAATTATACGGTTCCTGCTACGCGGCCCCTTTAACAGCTCAAAGCGAAATACTTTGTGTATATGCACGATAATAAGAACTGGACTCCCTGATATTAAACAGATAATTTTCTGGAAAGAGGTAAATTACGTGACAAATGATATCATAAAATCCTATATGGAAATAGATGAGGAACACAGGCTTCAAAGTTCTTTGGCCAGGAGAGTGGAATTTCTTACGACTATAGAAGCATTAACTCCGTTCCTTACTTCAGATTCTAATATTCTTGATGTGGGGTGTGGAACCGGTATTTATTCCATTCCTCTGGCAGAAATGGGGGCAGAACTTACAGCAATGGATTTGGTTCCATCACACATACAGCGATTAAATGAATTGGCTGCACAAAAAAACTTGCCTATTTTTACATATGTAGGCAATGCAACCAGCTTAGCCAAACATAAAAATAATACCTTTGATATGGTGTTATGTCTCGGGCCCTTATATCATTTGATTGATAAAAATGATCAGAAAAAATGTATTTCTGAATGTATACGAGTGACAAAGCCAAATGGAGTCATTGCTTTTGCTTATATAAGTCCCTATTCGGTATTTCCGTGTGTGATTCGGGGAGACCTATCAAGAATTTCATTAGACTTGGTAACTAATATTATCGATAAAAAAAACATTTCTTCTACGGATGATTGCTGTTTTTGGACAGACAACAGTTTCCTTACACCAGAAGATATAGAAAAAATTCTGCTGGATTTCCATCTTGAAATTAAAGATCATGTTGCCACAGATGGGCAGAGTATTGCTTTTCAATCCGTTATAAATGAAATGGATGAGGAACAATTTCAGATATGGCTGGCTTATCATAGAAAGACTTGCCGTATTCCTTCTATAATAGGAGCTTCCAATCATGGACTGGTTATCGCAAGAAAGAAGGAGTGAAAATGAAACTTTTACGTGAGAGCAATAAAAAATTACCCTGGATATCAGGAAAACGTTATAAAATGTCATTTTATAATATTTCTGATAAAAATGATAAATTTACTGCTATCTACAACTCAGCTTCTGGAGCAGTAGTAGTTATAGAAACATCCATCCTTGAAAAAGCTATGTTTTCCGAGAATGTTACAAAGGAATTAGTCGAAAACGGTATTTTAGTTCCCAGTGAAACGAATGAGTTTCAAGAGTATTTTTCAAAACTTCGTTTTTCCCAAAAAGAAAAACCTAATTTTTTCACCATAATCCCTACTACCGGATGTAATGCCCATTGCTTTTATTGCTATGAGGAAGAATACTGCAAACAAACCATCGATCCGTTTACTCATAAAAAAATAGTTGATTATCTGGCAGCTAAAATTAGTGACCTGGATGAGTTTGTCCTGGACTGGTATGGTGGTGAACCTCTTCTTTGCGTTCAGGAAATAGACCATATCATTCAAGATCTGCTATCAAATACTGATATGGAAGTGAAAAAATGGAAATCTTCAATTACGACAAACGCAACCTTATTTACACCAGAGCTTGTTAAACATGCTGTGACATACTGGCATTTGGATTCAGCCCATATTACTATTGACGGGATTGAAGAAGACCATAATGCACGTAAAAATGTAAAACTGCATGGAGAAAGTGCTTTTGCTAAAACGGTGAACGCAATACATAATCTTCTTGACGAAGGTGTTTATGTTAACTTGAGGATTCACCTGGATAATAATAATAAAGAAAGTTTTCCGTTAATTATGCAGAGCTTAAATGATTTTTTTCATTATGAAAGATTCCATTTATTTCCAACTTTTTTATTTCCGCCTGAATCAAAAATGCCTGAAACATACATAACTGATGCACAAAAAGAACACTTATTTTATAACGTATTCAAAGAAGTATTAAATTCCTCGTATTCTTTGACTTTATCAGAAGCATTCCCTTTGCCTAAATTGCAAAATTGCTTCGCTACCAAATGTAATACTATCGTAATTGCACCAGACTCATCCTTACATTCATGTGTGCAGGAATTTTCAGGTTGTGGCAATGATAAAAAATTTGAAGATTACTCTGCTTATTGTAAAAAATGCAAGAATTGTAAATTTTTTCCTATTTGCCTGGGAGGGTGTATTCATAATAGAAGCTTAACTGAAACAGTGCGAACACCTTGCGTAAGAAACCGCTTTGTCGTTCGCCCATTATTAAAAATATTATTGGAAGAAAACTATGGGAAAATTAACCTTGAAGCAAATATTTTGCTGGAAACACCCAAAAACGAGTAAGATAACTCCAGAATATGATGAATTAGACGATGAAAATACTACTAAAAGCGTACTATTTAAGGAAAAAATGAACGTTTTTGAGGAAAGACGCACGAAACATTTTTAGTATATTTTCACAGCAGAATCAACAGTATGAGTATTTTTCACAAAGACAATATTATATTAAAACAGCTGACTGTCGCTTTTAAGGCGACAGTTTTTTTCTGCCTTTCATCTGTGAAATACATATTAAATATGAATCTAAATTAACCGAAGAATGGAGTGAGATAAAAAATATGGATTAGATTCACTAAGAATTCATGGAGGAACTGAAATGTATAAAATCGAAACATACCTTGATCCAGACCGGCTTCCGGTTATAGAAAAAAATCTGATCTGTGAAGAAAAAATACAGGCAAACAGCCCGGAAAAAATCTACGAAATGCTGAACCGGTATTTCCGTCTGGGATACCGCACAGAAGAATATATTTACATGGTTGCACTAGATACGAAATCCAACATCCTTGGAGTTTTCGAACTCAGCCATGGAAGCGTTAACAGCAGTATCTGCAATAACAGGGAAATTTTCATGAAAGCCCTGATATGTGGAGCTTCCGGAATTATTCTTGCCCACAACCATCCATCTGGAGATGTGACTCCTTCTGAACAGGATATCAGTACTGCCAGGAATGTTGCAAAAGCCGGAAAGATGATTGGCGCAGATCTGATAGATAATCTTATCTGCAGCGATACTACATATTTTTCTTTCAAAGAAAAGAACATGCTATAGGAGGAATTTTTATGGATTATAAGGAAAAAGAATGTGAAGTCTGTGGGGCATTTTTTACCCCGCTGCGAGCCATACCAAATACTGCCCTGACTGCCGGAAACATGCCGTACAGAAACTCCGGAAGATCGAGTATCAGACTCAGCGAAATATCCGTACCTATGGATATGGACGTAGACCAGAACCCATTACATGCAAATACGGCTACTGTGAAAAAGATTTCGTTACCTATGGTAAGGAAAAAGATTTCTGCAGTGCATCCTGCGCATCCAAATATCGGATCGCACATACCGTCTGTGCATACTGTGGAAAGCCCATGATAGAAACGGAAGATATCCGGGATGTAATGGGAAAGAACTGGTACTGCACGGATGAATGCCAGGAAAGCGCTGCCTGGCGATATGCAAGGGCAGAAGGGAAGGTAAAGACCTGTCCGAACTGCGGGAAGGAGTTCATAAAAGATAATACCTATTGCTCCTGGAACTGTTACTTGGAGTATACAAGAAAACAGAAAGAGAAATCCTTGAATTTAAAAGCTTCTGGGCTGAAAGAGTGTTCTGTCTGTGGCAAAAAGTTTTCCGGTAATGGTATGTACTGTTCCCCTGAATGCCAGAAAAAACAGGAGATGCAGGAGCCGCATGCCATGCGCACTTGTGAAGTATGTGGAAAAGAATTCGACTGCCCGGCCAGCCGGATGGTCCATCCGATCTGTTCGGATGCCTGCCAGCAGCTTTTCGAAGGAAAAAGGCAGAAATGAAAAAGAACAGAAAATCAGCATCATCAGAGAAGCTGAAAGAAAAGAGGCAGCAGAAGCAGAAAAAATATATAGAAGAAAACGGGCTGTGTAGCATCTGCAAGACTTCTTACAAAGACTGCGAACGCCTGCAGTCTAATTTTACGGCATCCCCGGAAGGATCTGTATTCCAGGGAAGCCTGGTTGTAAAATGCCCGAAATTCAGAAAATAGTCCATATTTTAAGGGAGCCGTCTGGCTCTCTTTTTTTATGCGTTCTTTTGTGGAATACATATTAACAATGAATCCAAATTTATGGGGAAAGGAGAAGGAAAAATAAAATATGGATTTAATTTTTTTTTAATCTTTGGAGGAAATTATTATGAACGAAGCTTCAATTAACAATGCTATCAAGGAGTTGGAAAGAATGACAGATCTGTTGCGGAAGATTTCCAGAAAGGAAATCACGCAAAAACAGGCTGCGGACCAGCTTGGAATCACACCTCAAAACTTCAGTGGGGAAATAAAGAATAGTTTTTCTAATTACATAAAGAAAAACAAGATTCTTACAGAAGACCTGCTGTATACCTGCATAGACGAAATTGAGACACCATGTGAGAAGATTGCCAAGGATATCTTCGGAATTCTGGAAGATAAGAAGCTGGTTATTGTTGATACGGAAAATCAGGATCTGTTCCTGCAGCGTATGGAAGAAATTCTTTCAGAGCGGGAGATGGGAGTCATGCGCCTCCGGTACGGGATTGATACCGGAAAGCAGATGTCCCTGCAGGAAGTAGGGAAACAATTCGGTGTCCATCAGGAACGAATCCGGCAGATCGTTGCAAAAAGCCTGCGCAAACTGCGTAATCCTGCAAACTGCAGGCTCCTGCTGCCAAATTACCAGCGGTATGCAAAAGCCTTACAATCCTGTCAGGAAGTACGGTCGGTGTCAGAAAACCTGGATGGGCTTTATAACCGGGCAAACCTGGAATATAACTGGATACTCCATAGAAAAGAAATAGCAGAATTCGAACCGGAAGTCCGAAAGAAACTGGAACATCTGGTTCAGATTTCTGATATGGCAATTCCGGAAGACTGGAAGAAAATCCTGATATCGAAAGGTATCATAACCGTTTTCGATTATATGGATGCTGACCATGCAGTTCTTGACGAATCCAAGGAATTCTGCCCGGATTTCTCCTGTGCGATTATTGATGCCATACTTGGTATCCCGGCACAGGATCCGGAAAAGGCAAATGCCATGTGGGACATCCCAATTTCGGAACTGAATCTGTCCACACGGACTTTCAATGCTTTAAACCGTGCGCGCATTGATACGCTTGGCGACCTGGCAAAAAAGTCCAGAAAGGAAGTCATGAAAATCCGGAACTTTGGACGGAGCTGTTATGAGGAACTGGAACAGGTTTTAGCAAAATATAATATTTCGCTGGTAGAATGCTAGGAGGGAAAAGTCATGTTGTGGTCCACATTGTATCACAAGATTGGAAAACAGCCAAGTAAAGTCACCCAGCATACCCATGTGTATGCTATTTTGGAAAATCCCAAAACACACCGTACAGAAAAAGTATTTCTGCAACTGAAGCATGATGCTTCCGGAAGGCCGTATCTGGTGCAGGATTTTTCGAGAAGCAGGGATTAGGAGAAACTTTCATGAATAAGAACGATATTAAAATTCGTATGACAGAGATCCAGGCTGTTCTGGAAAATGATTTATACGAAGGAGAAAACGAGGAAAAAGAGCTTCTGGAAGAACTGGAAACTCTGAAAAAAGAATCGAAATAAGGGAGGAAATTATTATGTATTCAGATAATTTAATATTGACCAACAAGAGCCGTGCGCCTCTTAACCTGACAAACTTGTTCGAGGATACCTTTGGACTGTCTGAAGCAGTTACAGACTGCAAAGATGCAGACGCATTTTGTAAAACAGCCATCAAATATATGCGCTGGGACTGCATCTGGACCATTGCCCGTGATGACGCTACCCAGACACGGCTTCAGTACGAGGACCGGATCGGCAATGTCTATTACTTGATTGCCAATAAGACGGGAAATGTCTGCCTGAAGAATTTTTCAGACAACGAACTCGTTATGGAACTGATCAGCCGGGGATACAAGATCAGTAGATAGAGGAGGAAAGTAGCATGAAAGTAGCAGTAACCTGGGAAATGTGCGGATACATTGATATTGAAGCTGACAATATGGAAGAAGCTATGAAGAAATTCCACAGTGAATCGGGTCATATCAAACTTCCTGAAGATGGTATCTATGTCGATGGCAGCTTTCGGTTAACATCTGATGATGTAGAAGAAATGGAAGTCATGGCTGATTTTTCTGCAAAACCAGTTCATGATATCTTCTCAATGGAAACGAAAACGATGGCTAATTTCCTAAATAATAGGGAGAGGAACAGCAAGGTTAACCAAATTTTCAAGCAAATTCAAGATGTTGTAAGGACTTCTCTGGAAGAAGAAGTTTGGATTCCTATAAACCGTAACCGCCAAATTCGTGTGGAAATCATTCCTCTAACAGACGGACGCACGGAAGTAGCCTCGACACTTTATACTGCTGAAGGAAAAGAAATCATTACTGCAGTCTGCGAACATTATCTTCCTGAAACAATCAAAGAAAATATTCAGTCACTGCTTGCATATGCAGAACAGGAAAGCCCGGCAATATGGGCTGAAATTTATGCACGAAACATTCTGTATTATTTGCCAGAAATGAAGACAAATCCGTATGAGTGCAATGCTCTTGAATGGACTAAAAGAAAATTGTTTCTGCTGGTCACTTATGATAAAGCAGAAGAGGCCGGGGAGGAAGATGTTCTTACTTTTGAGCTGCGGACGGATGCAGATGTCCTTCTTATAGATCATCTTCCGGTAAGAGAACTTGCAGAAGAGAAGATAGCAACTATGCTTGCATCTATGCGAGATAATTGGAGGAATACCAAATGAACCAGTACCACATCTATCAGTCAAATTTGAGTCATTATAAAGTCTCAGTCAAGCTTTCAAAAAATCTGAGACGGACACTTCTGCTTATGGCAGAAACCCGTGCAGAAGCGCTTGTGAAAGCAGAAATGTTTCTGAAGAATTCAGAAGAATGTGATTTTCTGATATACGAAGCAGAAGAAATTATTCCTGATCAGCTTGGAATCCTTTTCTGGACAGACCAGATGTCAAAAAAATAATAACCATATTTTTTAAAGAGAGCCGAAAGGTTCTCTTTTTTTGTGCAGTTTCTTCCGGAATACATATTAGAAATGAATCCAAATTTATGAAGAAAGGAGCAGGAAATTAAAATATGGATTAGAAAAATTTTGTATTTTAAAACAAATCTAGTATAGGAGGAACTTATTATGTCACAGATTCAGGATTTTGGATGCAAAATTGGAGGAGCCAGAAAAGATATTTGGAAAAGGGAAGGTTTACGTGTTGCAGATTTATATAGCATGACATCTGCTGAAAAGAAAAAATACATCAAACGCGATTATATCTGGCCAAAGGCGGATATGAAAGACCAGATGGAAAAAGGAATGCCTCGTTTCGTATGCTTCTGGAAAAATGAAATGAGAAAAGCAGTTCGACCGACCTATACAGGTGAACTGTCTGCGGAAGATTACGTAAAAGCTGTACGTTCTATTAAGGAAATGGTCGAAAAAATAGAAACAGAACAAGATATCATCAATTTCTGTCAGATTGCTGTTAACGGGATTTTCTTAAAAAAGGCATCTTACAATTACAAATACGTAGAACCATACCAGTACATCATCAATGGAAACAATCTTCTTCGGACGATCAATATTTCCAAGATGAAACGCAAGATGGAAAAAGAAAATTTCGCCCTGGATGCAGTTCAGATCATGGAAAAAGAATTTCCGCTTATCCAGATCAATGAAAAATTCCAGGTATATACGGATACGCTAGGACATACCTGCCTGGTCAGAAACCTACCATATGGGAAATACTATTATTACCCAAACAATAACAAAATATCCCTGGAACATATAGAAGGGAAATACATGGTAACAAGCCGCAGCCGAATCCTATGCCTTTCCGAAAACAGAAAGGAATGCGAAAGGATCCAGGAAGAAGCATTTGGGTCTAAATTGAAAGCAAAATCAGATAAACGTTCGGAAACCAAAAAGAAATGGATCCCGCCTCAGTTCGATGTCCTGCAGATGAACAGTTCTGCCAGGCGTTATGGGCACATTTCCGGAAGATACCTAATGGATACCTTTGGAATCCGGGCAGGTGAATTTGGGAACTGGACCAATGATAATGAAAGACAGGTTTCCCTGGATTATACCTTTGATGCCTTTTATGACATTGCAGAAGCACTTGACATTGATCCGAAAAGCATTTCCCTTCCAGAGCTGTCCCTGCATGGACTTGGTATTGCATTCGGTGCCCGTGGACGAGGGGATGCCGTAGCACATTATGAACCGCTGCGTGAGGTAATCAATATTACCAAAATACGCGGTGCCGGTTCCCTTGGCCATGAATGGGGACATGCACTGGATCATCTGATTGGACAGACCTATGGCTGCAGTGAATTCGGTACAGAAGCCCATGGACACGGTGATGTTCCGAAAAGCCTCATCAACGTAATGGATGCCATTTATTATGGTCCGGATGGGAAGCAGACTGCTTATTATAGGGATTCCATTCTGTTCGACAGCTACTATGCAAAAGCTGGGCATGGTTACTGGACTTCTCCATGTGAACTTTTCGCAAGAGCCTTTGCATGCTACTTAAAAGATAAACTGGCAGAAAAAGGATACCGGAATGATTATTTAAACGGCCATTCTGATACCTGCGTTTCAAAAGACGATACAGGCCGGACCATTTATGCTTTTCCATGCAGTGAAGAGAGAATCCGTATAAATAAAGCTATTTCAGGATTGGTACAAGATTTGAAAGACAATGGGCTGCTACAGTCAGCACAAGAAAAGAAACAACAGGATACTGGAATACAGTACAGCTATACCACCGATGGGCAGATGTGCTTTGCTTGATTCAAATATATAGAGGGAGAAAACATATGCAGACACAGAAAGATAATATTATACAAATCAACGATTGGTGCAAAAAATTCCTGGCAGATAACGGTCTCACATTCATGGAACCAAATATCAGCTTGAGAGCTGGTGCCGGATACCATGGATACCGTTTTTATCTGGACCAAGATGGCATTCATGCGTTTTACACCGGAGCTACCAGGGAATATTTCGATACAGACCGGCTGACCCAGGAGAACTGCCTGATCGGACGGGAACTGATTTTCCACTGGACAGAAGTCAAATCTGCCATTATCGGACATGTTCGTGAAAGCAGACGGCAGCAGGAGATGATGAATAATTTTTCTGTATAATCCATATTTAAGAGAGAAGAGGGCTTCGGCTCTCTTTTTTCTTTGCCTTTTTCGCGGAAATACATATTAGAAATGAATCTAAATTTTATGAAGAAAGGAGACAAAAAATAAAATATGGATTAGATTTAAAATTCATTGGAGGAATATCATGAAAAGTAAGACGAAAGAAATTACCAATCTCATCAAAATCTGTCTGGATATTGCAAATATCGCAGACAGAAAAGGCGAGGAAGGAAATGCATACCTGGAAGATCTTGGGCTCGGATATCGTGCGTTAAGCATATCGCTGCGGCAAGGGGCTAAAGCGGTTATTGATTTACAAGATGATTATTCTAAGGCACTGGAAGACCGGGGGTATGCAGAAACTGGTGAAAAAGAAGCCCGGGATTTTCTGCTGGAAGTATTCGGAGATCAGGAAATTGATACTATCAACGAAAATGACAAGCAGAGAATCAAGGATTTTGTCAAAGACATTATGAAGAGTTGGGAAAAATAGGCGTATTTTGGAGGAAAATTTATGAAAGCATTACTTATCAAACCTGGAAAAAAACCTGAAACTGTAGACATTGAACCTGGATTGGAATCACTTCAGAAAATGGTAGATGGTAATATTCAGGTTGTTTACCCATTTGAAGAACTGGTCGGCCTGGTTATGAATGAGGAAGGGAAAATGAATGGACTTCCTCTTAACCGTGCGCTGAGGGATGAAAAAGGGGAAATTTACGATATTATTGCCGGAGATTTCCTGGTAGTCGGGCTCACCGAAGACGACTTTGGATCTCTTTCAGATGAATTGATTGAGAAATATTATAAGTTCTTCGAATACCCGGAACACTTCGCTTTTCTAAACGGACAGTTCTATTCCAGACCTTATACAGACAGAGAATTGCAGGCAGCGAGCCAGGAGGATTGATTATGAAAGAAGGTACAGACACATTATTTACAAGGGCACTGACTGAAGAAGATGCAAAGGCTGTTTTCATGCTTGATGAAAAATCTGGTTTCTGTATATCTCAATGGCTTGAGGATAATACAGATTTTGCAGATTAGGCATGGGGTATTTTTAAAGAAAATCAGCTTGTCGGTTATTGTACAACAGGATATGCCGATGACTGTCCTTCTTCAATCGAAAACCACCCGTTGCATACCTGGGAGTCCATACTCTTGAGTGATGTCTTTATTCTTCCTGAATTAAGACATAATGGCTACGGCTCACAGATGATCACAGATGCGATTCGTAAGCGATGGGAAAGTGACCGTGTGCAGAACACGGTATTTCTTACCGTTATGTATGATGATTTGGTTTCTTTTTATCAGAAGATTGGTTTTCAGAAAATTTACCCCTATGAAGGGGATATGGTTTTACAGGAAACATTATAGGAGGAACTTATTATGAACAAAAATGATTTACAAACGGAGATCAAAGCTTTACAGGAATACCGAAGAGAAGCAGAATCTCTGATAGAAAAGATCAATTCTGTAACTAAGAAAATGGAAAACGATGTTGTAAACGACATCGAAAAAATCAAAAAACAGATTGCAGAAGACATGAATGAAATGTTTTCTTACGTTTCCCCAGATATTTACGAGACACAGAGTATTTCTGTAAGGGATTTTGTGGAACGTGACGAGAAAGGAACTTATCCATTAGCTTACTTTTCTATCAAATTCGGGCAGAAAATATACAGTATGGATTCCAATACAGGACTTACCCCGTATGAAATCGCGATCATGGAAGATTGTTATTCTTATTCTGCTATTTACGCAGATGGCCACTGGGCTGACGAATACCCAAATGTTGCAAGGCAGAAAAATTATGGCCGAGACAAAAATATTCAGACAGTCATTGAGATCTTATGCCGCAACTGGGATTCCATTTTGAAAGGAGCTTACCAGAAGATCAAGGAAGCATATCGGAAAGATACCGAAAAAAAGCTTCAGGAAACTCTTCAGATGAATACAGAAGTGCAGGTACGTCGTTCCAGGCTGAACAATTCTGCTAACAAGGAGGAAAAGTAATATGTTATTATTCGGAGTTTGTATCAATGATATCGAAAGAGAAGGAATCAATTGGAAAAAAGTTTCAAATCTGCTTCAGGAATACGACGCAGTTTTTTATAAAGCTTTCTGTGAGGATATTGGGAAAAATCCTTCCGATCAGGATGCCATGGACTGGTTTTCCAACTACGAAACAGAGGGAAGAAGATCTGGTATTGGAGCGTTCCTTCATGACCTAATTGAGGACAAAGAAAACATCGCCCTGGATATTGATGACCCGGATGGAGTTTATCTCGGAATTTCTGCGGCTGTTCCTTGGGAAATGGATGACAGTATCAAAAACCTCACAAAAGAGAGTTTTACTGGTATCATGCAGAAATACATACACTTGATTACAGATGCCGAAATCGAAGTGCGCTGGTGGCGTATTGATGACGATTTGGATTGGTAAGAGGAGGAACCTGTTATGAGAAAAATTACTGTTATGCAGGAATGTTCCTGCTGCGGAAAGACTTTTCCTGCTGTTTATTCTGAGAATGGAGACATTGAATATTCCGATGCCTGTGACTGCGAAAGCGATTTTTATCCGGTATCAGGACAGCCGTCTATTGGAGAGTGGATGGAAATTTGGAAATCACTTTGAGAAATTGGACTATGGAGGAAATTAAAATGAAAGTAAAAACATTAATCAATAAGCTGGAAAAAATGAATCCGGAAGCAGAAGTGCTTATGCACGGAAAAGGCGGTTTTCCTGTCTTATTCGTTATGGCAGCAGAAGGGATTGATCCTGTATGGCTGGAATGCGAATCTGATACAGACATGGCAGATGAGATCCAGTCCCGTTTTGACGATGCCATCGAAAATGGCACAGATGAACTGGATGTTTACATGGAAATGCTGGAAGCCGGTATCAACGTACCTATGGTACGAAAATATATGGGGAACAGTGTCGCTGATGCTATGCAGAAATTCTGTGAAGAACATGGATTGATCTAAGGAGGAAATGCAAGTGAAAAAAGAGTTATGGTTGTCAAATATGGTTATGCAGTAGTAGAAGCTGAAACTGATGCAGAAGCTGTTGAGAAGGCAGAAAATATGTCGGATGGCGAGTTTGACTGGTCAAATTTCGGCGATGCTCAAGTCGTTGACGACGATGTAGATAATCTGAATTAGGAGGAATTTATATGTTTACAGAATTTCATAAAGAAGATTGGCTCAAAGGACAGACCGTTTACCTTCTTCGTATAGGAGAAGGTTCTGATAAACTGGAACCGGAAAAACGGATAATTGAAGGTATTGTTGAAACAATTGGCAGGGTGTATATTACCGTTTCTGTAAATTCCCAGAAAGTCCGTTTTGAATTCGATGAAGAAACAGAGCAGATCTTCCAGGAATACAATTACGGAAGATCATTTGAGATCTATCTGACCAAAGAAGCTGCTCTGGATATCCTGAAAAAACGTAAAATTGAGAATCATTTAAGGGAAGATGCAAAAATCTTGCTGACAAAAGATCTGACCGATTTGGATGGTAAAAAGCTGGAATTATTGAAAAATATTCTGGACTTTGTTCTTTTACGATCAAATACAAATATTTCGGACATCTTATCTGAATATCTGTCTTTTGAGGAAAAAGATGTGTTTTACAGAAAAATCTGGGCTGAGCATGTCAAGGAAGATATCTTGACCTTTGCTGAAAATGAAGATCTTGAAATTACAGAGGAAGAAATTAATAATTCAGCATCCGTTTATGTAAATGGGCGGTATGACTGCAATCTTTCTTACTGGGAGAATCTTCATAACTTGATTGAGGAAAACAAGGAGGAAAATTAATCATGACGATCAAAGAAATCATCAAAAATGACAAACTGCAGACAGAAGTGGATGAAATTAAAAAATTTTCCGCTGTAGATATCGATTATGTCACAAAAGATGGCGTCCACTGTGAAACACAGCTGGATGTCAGCCATCACATTCTGACAAAAGCGGGAATGGATGAACTGGACATGTTGTTTGGCTCCTTGGCAAAAGAGCTGAATACAACTCGAAACGGTGTAACATCCTGTACCGTAGTTGCATCTGCGGAAACATACGAAAAACTGCAGGAAATGGGATTCTGATTCATATTATCAGAGAGCCTTCGGGCTCTCTTTTTCTTTGTCATTTTTCCAGAAATACATATTAAAAGTGAATCTAAAATTTAGGAAGAAGGGAGAAGGAAAAATTTAATATGGATTCAGAAAAATCTCAGGAGGAAACTATTATGAATGAAGGAATTAAGGAGCTGATTAATGTTATTGATGAGTATCTCCCAAATTCTTACAAGGTGTTGGAAGGAGACGAGGAAACCTTGTATGTCAAAGAGCGTACAACAGGAAAGCATTTCGAAATCAAAGTAACAGAAGCAGAAGGCTAAAGAAGGAGATAATATGGCAAAGGAAAAAAATAATAAATTAAAAGAACTTACCCAGGAACTGCAGGAGGCATCAAAGGCATACTACACCGAAAACAGAGAACTTATGAGCAATAAGGAATATGACCAGAAGTATGATGAATTAGCTGCCTTGGAAAAAGAACTGGGTGTTTCACTTCCAGAAAGTCCAACACATACGGTAGGTTATAGGGTTGTTTCTCATCTGGAAAAAGTAGCCCATGAAGTACCGGCATTGTCCCTGGATAAGACAAAGGACAGACAGGCGTTAGTTTCCTGGTTAAATGGGCAGACAGCAGCTTTATCCTGGAAAATGGACGGGCTGACAGTTGTTGCCACTTATGAAAAAGGACTCTTGAAACAAGCTGTTACGAGAGGTAATGGTCTGGCAGGGGAAGACATTACACATAATGCCCCTTTTATCAAAGGACTTCCTTCTGTTATTCCAGAAGAGGGAAAAGTGGTTGTTCGGGGCGAGGCTGTTATCAGCTATAAAGATTTTGAAGAGATCAACAAGTCGCTTCCGGAAGCAGACGCTTACCAAAACCCCCGAAATCTTGCAAGTGGAAGCATCCGACAGTTTGATTCCAGAAAATGTGCCCAGAGAAGGGTTCATTTCACGGCTTTTACTTTCGTAAATGCATTGGATTACTGCAGCACCTATGTCGATTCCATCAGAATGCTGAAAAGCTGGGGCTTTGAGGCTGTCGAATACCAGATGGTGAATCCAGACACTGTTGTTGATGCAGTAGGGGAATTTGAAAAACTTATCGTAAATAATCCATATCCATCAGATGGCCTGGTTCTTACGCTAAATGACCTTGCATATGGTGAATCCCTTGGAATAACTGGAAAATTCCCACGCAATTCGATTGCTTTCAAATGGCAGGATGACACTGTGGAGACAACCCTGCGTGACGTAGAATGGTCTGCTTCCAGAACCGGACTCATTAATCCAGTTGCAGTTTTTGATACTGTCAGTTTGGAAGGAACGGATGTTTCCAGGGCAAGCCTACATAATATCAGTTATATACAAAATCTCAGGCTTGGAATCGGAGACCTTGTTACCGTCTACAAGGCAAACAAAATCATCCCGCAGATTGATGAGAACTTGACTGCAGGGGAGAATCCTCTTGTTCCGGTTCCTGCAACTTGTCCTGTGTGCGGCAGCCAGACAAAACGCCGGATTGGTGCGGATGGACATACAGAAGCCCTCTATTGTACCAATCCGTCCTGCGCGGCAAAACACATAGGAATGTTTGAGCGTCTCGTATGCAGGGACGGGCTTAACGTGGTTGGGCTATCTTCCTCAAAACTTGAACAGCTTATTGACCATGGTTTCATCAAAAAAAGAACAGATCTGTTCAATCTTGACCAGTACAAGAAAGAAATCTCTTCTCTTGATGGATGGGGTTTGAAGTCTGCTCAGAATCTTTTCGATTCTGTTTACAGTTCCAGAACAACTACTTTCAGACAGTTCTTTTACAGCCTGGGGATTCCGGGATGTGGACATGATGTGGCGAAGATTTTGGAAAAAGAGTTCCAGAAGAAGCCTGGCTATTGTAAGACGACACTTCTTGCCGAATTATTATCTTCAAAAGAAGCCGTACCTGTATTATCGGCTATGAATGGAATTGGAGAAGTAAGGGCAAAAGCAATAAAAGACTGGTATATTCAGAATGATACAGAATATAAACTTCTTATTTCCAGACTTTCTATCAGTAATGATATGGTTGTGGTTGTTCAAACTTCCGAAAAAACAGTTTCTTTGGAAGGATTAACTTTTGTTATTACCGGATCTGTTCATATCTTTAAAAGCAGAAATGCACTGAAAGAAAAAATTGAATCCATGGGCGGAAAAGCCAGTGGGTCCGTTTCTTCTAAAACATCTTACCTTATTTCAAATGAGCCGTCTACTTCCAGCAAATCTGTAAAAGCTTCAAAACTGGGAGTTCCTGTGATAACAGAAAAAGAATTTGTATCTAAATTCTGCTGATCTATATTTTGAGAGCCTTCGGGCTCTCTTTTTTTGTCATTTTTCCAGAAATACATATTAGAGATGAATCTAAAATTTGTGAAGGAAGGAGCAAAATTTAATATGGATTAGATTCAAAAATAAATCTATGGAGGAACTTATATGTTTAGAAAAAAAGTATACGCTTATGAGAACAGTGAGGGCGACAAAGGGATTATTATTGCCACTTCTTACAAAAAAGCGGAACGGATCTATCGGAAAGGATATCCAAAACGGAAAATCGTTAATCTTGATATAGCTGATTACGAGAATAACGGGGCATATCTTTTCGAGGTCAAAAATGTAAGAAATAATACATTGTACAATGCCTTTCCATGGTAGGAGGAAACCATAATGAGAAATGAGTATGCATGTGCAGGACAAATGGATATCTTTCAGTTGTTTGATACCGGTTTTGGAATGACAACGGAAGAAAAGATTATAAAGTATCTATTTGATACAAAAGAGGTATGTGAAGTCTATGGCTGGTTTCCTGATGTGAAAAAGGTATATCTGTCCGGAGGCGATTTTCTGAATGCTGTCAAGGATGTTTTTTCCTATTGTATCGGAAGCGACTGGTCCAATGTTATCTTCAGGAACCATACAGATTTGGATTTTTCCGAACTGGATCACCGTCGTGTTGGGGTGCATTATCAGGCTAATGGTATTGTGATTAACTATAATGGCAACTACCAGCAGAAAAAATTATGGAAATATATCCGTATGAATTTCACAGAAATTGCAGCAGAAATCGAAAAGAGGATTCTGCAGTAGGAGAATACAATGATCAAAGGAGAAAATATTATGAGAAGAATTTGTCCAAAATGCGGAAACAACACTTTTATAACTACAGCCCATGTTATGCAGGACTGGGAAGTTGATACAGAGGGAAATTATCTTGATACAGTTAATGGCTGTGTACAGGTAGACCAAGAACCGGATCGGGATAACAGTTGGTCCTGCAGCCGTTGTGGAACAGAAGCGATAAACGAAGAAGCCCTTACTTATGACCAGAATAAGTTTACAATTCACTGGGTGGATAATGATCCTGTCAGCCATGTAGAATATTGTGGACAGAATATCGGGAATGAAGGATATATCTCTGTATGCAGAGAAGAAAATACAATTCATATTGAGCTTTTCAATTCAAAGAAAGCACAGATTTCGAAGACCTCTTTATACAAAGAGATGTCCGGTACTGCAATGAATGAAATTCCTTTTGTTTTGGAAGCTTTGTTCGGAACATATGGAATTAAAGTGACTGCAACCTGTAATTATCTATACTGGTACGAGCTTGTAGCTCCTGACTGGAAAGAAAAAAGTCATTATATCCAGTACCATCCGGATGATAATAACATCTGGTCTTATATGCAGTCTCAGGGTCACTCTTGTAGTTGTGGAAGTAAATGTTTTCACTATGAAGAAAATAATGGACGCATAGAGGCTCACTGCAATGCCTGTAGGAAATTAATCGGCGAACCATTCACAGAAGACCGCTGCAAGATTATCCGTAGCGAAGGAATCTGGAGGTAATTATATGCTGTACCATGCAAGTTTATTTCCGGTGAAAGAATTCGTTCCCAGGATACCTCTTGTCCGGTGTGAAAACGAAGATGAGACTTTTCCTAGAATTTCTTTCAGTGAGGAAGACAAATTCCACGCAATATCTGCAATACCATCTGTTGGAGAGAATATAAGTATGATGTTAGAGCTTGGACTGTATCCAACATTGTATCTGTATACTTATCCAGAAGAAGCTTGCCAGGTTGTACATTCTATCTATGAAGAGGCAGACGGAATACGTCTGCTTCCTTCCGGGGATGTACAGCGTTATGTACCGGATGCCTATCTGACAAAAGAATGCTGGATGCTTGACAGCCCAGATCCGTCAAAGATTGAAATGCATTTATACGAAATCGAAGATATTTTGTATGATAAGATTGATAAACAGGAACAGCTTATTCATGTTTCCACGGTCCTGTTATCAGAATATCCGGAAGATAATTTTACAAAATTATTTTCTGCCTATGGTATCAGAAAATCACTTGATGATCCTAAATTTTCTGAATTTTACTATCCGGGAAACGAAAATGCTTTTTTGAGGAACTGCTTAAATATTATTACTGAGAAGGAGCTGAAAAAATGAGATATTACAGTACACAAAGACCTGTTACCCTTGGAAGCTATCCATGCAAGGATTCTGTTATCGAGATTCACAATTTCGATAACCGCACATTCTGCGAAGAAATCGGAGCAGAATCCTGGGGATATATTGAATATAATTGTGAGCTTTCAGAAAAAGAAGCTGCTGAATACGAACTGGTACCGGAAGGATTAAAAACATTCTGGGCAGTGACCACATCATTTTATGATGATGGAAGAGTGACAGCGTATGTCGCAGACAAAAAACAGGCAGCTGCCAAACCGGAAAATACTTCCAAAATCCTTCCTGGAAGAGATGTCTATACGGATTGGTTTGCAAGTTATAAAGAGGCGCGGGAATTTGTAAATGAAGCAATAAATTGCTAAAGAAAAAATAGGAGGAACTTATATTATGCCATTTGGAGCATTATTAGAACTTTACGATAACTGGAACGGAGAAACAAAAGTTAATGATGATAATTTGGAAATGATTACCAAAGGAAAAACGCTTGATATTTTCGAACAAAGAAAAGATCTTTTGGATAGAACTGTTGTAGCTTTTGGCTTTTATGACAACCTTTTTATCGTCCGACTTGCAGACTGAAAGGAAAACTTATGAAAAATATAGAAATTTGTATCAGAGACAAGACTAACCGTATTGTAGCATGGTCTGGTGGATATTCCGATCAGGAACTTGCTTCTTTGCTGGCACGCCATAAAGCAGATGGTTGGCATGTAAGCTATGCAGTATATACGCAAAAAGGATTGTGTTAATTCACTCAGGAGGAAAAATTATGTTTAAATTAAGAAGCTATATAAAAACTGGAACAGAAAAAGGAAATCTGGAGGAAGAACTGTTTTTCGGATCAGCAGAAGCAGCGCTGGAAGAATACCGGAAACTGTTCTGTGAAGAGTTGCATTCGCTGAATCCGACTTTATGGTCCGACTTTGGTGGACAATGGAAACGGTATAATGAGACAGATTTTGAAGCTCTCTTTACTGGAGGAAAGCGTGAAATTGATATCACGAAAGAATCCGTAAACTGCTGCAACGAAATTGTCGTGGACACAGAAAAAGGAGTTATTGAAACTTATTACGAACTATGGGCTGATGTGGACCGATACTTTGGAACTAATACCCGTGATAATGATTCCACATGGGTGAATTTTTACACCTACTGGCATCCAGATGGACACATCACAGCTTCTTATTATCTGGAGGCAGATGATACATCTGAAGAGTATGATTGGCCGCTGACAGAAGAAGAACAGCAATTCTTCCGTAAGAAAATGGAAGAGTACTGCCAGTTTATGGAACATAGTTCCCTGAAAGAGTTGTATGAAGAAGAACTGAAAGAGATTCAGATTTCTTCTGAACATCATATAACTGTAAACCGAAAGGATTATCTGTCCGGACCAATTTCACAGGAAGATATTCAGAAATTTTCAGATGAGAATCATTATATTGAGGGTGTAGTCAAGGTACATATCTCTGATATGATTGACAATAATCTGGAGGGCTTTCTGGATCTGATTTCAATTGGTTTGGTTGACAGTGACCTTCTGATGGATGTTAATTACAGTGTGATTGGACTTTGTGAAGATGAGCCAGATACATTATACCTCTTAGTGTCCGGCGATGCGTCTATGGTCCTGAATAGTTCGGATGATGAGGAGGCTGAAGTATGATTCGGCAGATTAAGTGGTACGGTGTTTCAGAACACTGGATGCCTTATTCAGATGAAAACCTGGCAGAAGTGGTAAAAGGATTTCTGAAAGAAATTCCTGAATCTGCCAAAATTCAGCTTTCCTACTGCTGGCAGACCGACTACGAGGTTGTTCTGTGGGTGATTGTTTCGAGAGACCATCCGGATTACCGTGTAGACAGAAACAAGATTGTCTGGGTCAACCAGTATCATTTTCTGCATGATACAGAAGATGAGATTCAAAAGGATTCTCACAGGATCAAACAAATGCTGAAAAAACAATTTCCAAAATTGAGAGTAACCAGCCGGTTAACCCTTAAGTAATCCATATTTTTTAAAGCCGGGAGCAGATCCCGGCTTTTTCATTTTCTCAATTTCTTAAATGACATATTAATACTGAAATTAATTTATGGAAAAATGGAGGAAATACACATGAAGCGATTACGCACATCAAAAAGAGGATTGACTTTTTCTATTATACCTGGGGAAACCTATTATCCTGGAAGCCATTTTACATACGAAGTCAGACCTACCTGCATTATCATACATCCATCAAAAGAAGGATCTACGGTATCAAGAAAAAAATCAGGCAGAACAGAGAAGGCCCTGTTTGACATCCGGAGCAAGGAAGTCCGGGAGGCGGTTTCCAGCAGCAGCTATCTGGAAATGGAAGTCAAGGAAGACCGGATCGTGGTCCGGTGTATCCGGCAGTTACGCAGCAAAATCGTATCTATCGAAAGGGTGCTAAAGGAATTTTCAGTTCCATCGGTTATGCTGAATATGGCAGCAGGTATGGAAGGCCAGATGACTATTTTAGATTATCTGGATTCCATGCATACGGACGGCACTTTTTCAGAAGTTTCGAAAACTGTCCGGCAGGATTTAAAACAGGTATTTACAGTCATGTCACTGTTTTCCGGTGCCGGCATGCTGGACTGGGCTTTTTATAAGGATCCTTCCTTCCAGATCCAATTTGCATGCGATTACAATGCGGATGCCTGCGATTCCTACCGGAAGAATATCGGTGACCATATAAAATGCGGGGATGTCCGCGAAATATCGGGAATTGGAAATCCATACAATCTGATTATCGGCGGTCCATCCTGCAAACCATTCTCTGCAAGTAACCGGAGAAAGATGCTGGCTGCACATGAAGACGTAGACCTGGTAAATGAATATATCCGGATTACAAAGGAAAACAGACCGGATATTTTTGTCATCGAAAATGTCCCTCAGTTTTTATCCAGTAATGACGGGGAATATCTTTCCCGGGTAATGAACCAGCTTGGCAGTGATTATGACATCTCTTCTGCTGTAGTATGTGACAGCAATGTAGGAGGATATACTTTACGGAAACGGGCAATCGTTATAGGCTCACGTATTGGAAAAATCACCCTTCCAAGTTTAAAGATCCATCCCGTAAAAACAGTGAAGGAGGCTCTGACAAAGGTAACAGAGAAGTGGTTTAATTATCACGATCTGACAAAGAACCGTTCAGATACGGTAAGAAAAATGGCACTTGTCAGACCTGGACATAACTTTAAGGACATCCCAGAATACAGGGATAACCCGCTTATGCATTCCGACCGTTATTACCGGCTGGATCCGGATAAACCTTCGCCTACTATTGTAAATTGGAGAAAGCTCCCGCTGATTCATCCGGAAGAAAACCGGACCTTAACGGTAGCGGAAGCATCTGCTTTAATGGGCTTTAATGAAGAATTTGCGTTCCTTGGCAACCTTGACAGCCGCCAGCAGCAGTGCGGGAATGGCTGTACGCTTGCTATTGGGACACTGATCTACAACACGGTCAAGCGTGCTCTGGAAAAATACTATAAGGAATTTGTATTTGCGTAACCGCAGAAAAAGCCGGAGAAATTCCGGCTAAAAAAGTTATTTAACCGCTGGGAAACCGGCGGTTTTTTGCTGTTTCCATGCAAAAATGACATATTAATTATATAAGGTGTAAAAACACAGATAACCCAAAGGAGGACTTTTATGAAAAGAAAATTAATTTCCTGCCTCATAGCAGTGCTCTGCTGCAGTACCGCAGTGCCTGTCATGGCAGTCCCAAACATGAAACTTTCTGTTACTCAGACAGAGACAGAAACGGAATCTGAGGCAGAATCAGAAACAGAAAAATCAGATCTCTCCGATGACCTCTACAGTTTTGAAGCAAAGATTGACGGAGAAAAATACACATTTCCTATGTCCTATGAAGATTTCACATCTCTTGGCTGGGAATACCAGGGAGACGAAACGGACAAGCTGGAGCCAAGCAATTATTCCCCGACAGCACAGTTCAAAAAAGGTAACCTGGTTATTTATGGGGAACTGGTAAATCTTGGAATTAATACCGTTCCTGTTACAGAATGCAGCATTGTAGGATTTTCTGTAGATTCTTATAAGATTGCAGAAGAACCGGATACTTCCATTGAACTTCCTGGAGGAATCAAATATGGAATATCTACCATTGATGATATCAAAGAGGCGTATGGAACCCCTACGGATACTTATGAGGGAGACCTCTACACAAAACTTACTTATGAGAAAGATTATTACCAGCAGGCAGACCTGTACGTAAGCAACGAGACTGGGATCCTGAATGAAATTGAATTGGAAAACATAATTTATGATGAGGATTCCAATGCCGCATCAGCAGCAGAAGTCAGCACAGACCCTACTGCAGAAGTTCTCGCTTACAAAACACCTGAAGAACTGGGGGATGACCTGGATTCTTCTATCGTAGAATATGCAGGAGACCTGTATCAGCTTCCGGCACCGGTGTCTGCATTCCTGAACAACGGCTGGAAACTGGATGAAGAAAAATCCGCATCTGTCATTGCAGGGAAGAGTTCCGACTGGCTGTATATGAGCAAAGACAACCAGAATTTCCATACCATGGCCCGCAATTACAGCCAAGATGCAGCATCTATTGAAAACTGTTTTGTAACAGAGGTGGAAGGCTATATCTACGACACGAACCTTCCAATTACCATCCAGAAAGGCATAACCATTGGAATGACAGAAAAAGAAGTAAAAGATGCTTTGAACGGCATTGATTACGAACTGGATGACAGCACAGACGGATACCATTATTACAACGTGAAAAAAGGCGATCTCGACGGAGTGGAAATCATGGTTGACACAGAAGAAGATGAAGTACAGAAAATTAATGTATCCTACCGCCCGGATTCTCTTTAACTTTTTGGAGCAGCTTAATTAGCTGCTCCTTTTTGGCCAAAAGCAGCATTTTTTCTTATAAAAATCGTTTTTCTGTCCACAAATCCTACATATTAAAAATAAAGAAATTCAGAAAGGGCGTGACAGAAATGACATATTATAAATGAATCATAAATATTGCAGAAAGGAGTACTTATCATGAGGTACGAAAAAAACAAAACCAATTATTATTACAGGAGGAAACGATTATGTTAGATGCGAAAAATTGTACAGAAGAAGCTTATAAATACGCAATGAATAAATCAGAGGCAGATGTGACAACCATTCCGACCAATATCCTTTACATCCTTTACACGAAATATAAATCGGATGCAGTGAAGTTAAGAAGGACAGACCGGTGTCTTGCAGCGGATGCTAAGAAGAAAAAAACGGTTTATTGGAATGAATTGGCCAGGAGGAAAACAGAGGCATGGTAGGAGACATTCTGGAATTTGATGACGAATTAACCATCCATTTATCATTTAGATCCAGATTATACGGCAACCCAGAATATCATTACATACAACTGATTATGGCTGACGGAAAAAAGAAAAAACTTTATCCAGAAGTACATCTGCCTATGAGCATGGATTGTGAAAAACTTTCTGATATGGAAACAGAAGCATATGAATATACTGCTACGTTCCATCCCAGAAATATTTTGTTAATCAATGAATACGGCGGATGCAGCCAGTTTATTAATCAGATCCAAATGATTGAAGATTTCTATATTACGGAATCTGAAACGGAAAAAGAGTACGACGATGCTGATTTCGTTGGAATCAAATTTGAATATGGTGGAAAGGCAGCAGGAGGCATCTTTGCATAACAGGAAAAATGTATCTCATCCCAAAGAGCTATACTATGGTATGGCTCTTTTTTTGCTATTTACCGAAAAAAATGACATATTATAATTGACGAAGTTTTTCGTCTTCCATTTTTCTTTTTTATTTCTTTCGTACCGCCGGTTTGCCTCCGGCGGTTTTTTCGTGCATTCTTTTTCAAAAGACATATTAATAATGAAGAAAAACTTTTGATGAAGGGAGAAGAAAAATGGAAACAATTCTTTCAATCTGGAACTACTTATCAATACATCTGTACCAGCCTGTTATAAAAGGCCTGACTGCTTTATGGTATCACGTACTTGTCCCTTTTGGAACAGCATTTAAAGACTGGATACAGGGATATCTGCCATGGTGTACATCCTTTGCAGATTTCTGTACTTCATTATTTAAACTGAAGTACCAGGGCAGAATATATTCTTTTATGCTTCTGCTCCCGATTGCTGTTATTGTATTTGTTATTACCAGGTTTACCAGGAGGAGGATAAGACATGCTCGAAGAATTAAAAGATAAAATGGATCTGCTTTATTACGATCACGATAACAAACAGCTTCAAAAAGAAATTATGGGGCTTGCACTGACGGAGCTGTCCCATATCTGTATATCCGGACTTCAGGTATACGAAGATAATAAAGACTACATTAATAACATGATAGGACAGGATCTGGTCAACTCTGATACCTGCAGGCATATCCGTGAATTCCTCATCGAGGAAAATGACATGGACAGGTTTGAAAAGTATATCTGGCACAAACGCGAATCTGTGGAACGTGTTTATTCCAGGTATTTTCAGAGTTTTACTTCTATTCAGGAAGACGGGCAGATTTATAATTCTATATTGGACATGTACTGGAACCAGGATGCAGGCGTCTGGCAGAGTGATGGCAGTGACGGATGGGTCCGTTTCACCATGATGATGCCATACCAGGATGCAGCCCAGGACGCATCTGTCTTTACACAGAGCGAAACCAAAGTTTTTATGGTAGAAAGGGAAAATGGATATGAAAAGGCTTACGTCTAAGGAAATGCAGAAACTGGAACGGCAGATGGGGATCAGCAAGGCGGTACACGACCGACCGCCCGTTGGACGCCCATGTGTTTTCTATGGGAAAACCAATAAGCAGTCCAGAAGAGAAGGACGCATGATTGCAAAATATTATAATGACTGATGTTTCCAGGATACCTGTCTGCTTTGCAGATGGGTATTTTTTATTGCAAAAAAAGAAAAAATATGACATATTAAAAAGAAAGAGGAGGTGCGTGCCGTAATGCAGATTCATACAGAGAACACATGGATAGTCCTTTTAATTGCAGCATCGTTTGAGTTTCTTGGCATTATATTTTTCCTTGTCGGTCTGGCCCTATATTTTTCGAATAAGAAAATAAGCCGAACATGCACGCAAAAAGTTTCGGGAACAGTTGCTGATGTTTTACATGAAGCTGTTTCAAGTGATACCAGTTCGTTTAGTGACATCAGAACTTATTCATACTTTCCAGTATACGAATACAGTTTTTCAGGAAAAACTTTTCGGAAGAGAAGTTTTATTGGTACCGCAAAACCGGAAGTGCAGAAAGGTGACATTGTTGTTATCATAGTTAATCCTGACAATCCTAATGATTTTTACTGCCCAGCGGAAAAAAGAATGTTCCAAAACCTGTTCCTTGGAATCGGAATTGGACTTCTTTTACTTGCTGCAGCTGTTGCCGCCATTCTTTTTTGCATATCAGAATAGCTATCTGGACGCAAAATTTCTCTGTTTTTCCAGATTGCAACCTGACCGAACAGGTGTTATAGTATTTTACAGACAATGTGTTAATTTAGAGGAGAACAGATTATGAGAAAAAGAAGAACAACTGTCAACAGCAGTACAGTAAAAGAAACTATCCAGAAAGCAGCAGAAAAAGGAACCAGTGATTTAAAGGAATTCATGAACCAGCCTGTAGTAAAAGAGGCTGCTGAAAAGGTAACTGAAGTTGTAGACAAAGCAGAGACTGTTGTAAAAGAAGTTGCTAAAACAGCTTCTACCAGAATCGGTGCCATCCATCTGGAAATTTTTGAGACAAACGTATCCATGGATGACGTGAAAAAAGCAGTTAAAAAAGATGCTGCTGACAAGGGTCTGACAGGAAGCATTGAGATTTATCTGAATGCAGAAGAACGTGCTGCATATTATACAGTTGACGGAAAAGGCTCTGCTGAATACCGAATTGACCTGAAAACTCTGTAATATGAAAGCAGGAGATATCGCCTACCTGGTGGAATCGAATCATTATGTTCGGGAAGTACAAGTTGTCCGCTGTTCCGGAGGACTGTTTCTCGTCCGTTTTACAGATAACGGGGGTGGAATCCAGGTGAGGGAAAACCGTTTGTTTGCCTCGAAAGAGCTTGCCGAAAAGAGCATACGCAGGGCAACTGTTACGGAAAAGAAAAAAATCACACGAAGTCCTTACGAATATTGGCATTAATTAGATGAAAAGAGCTGGGAAACCGGCTCTTTTTTGCTGTATGGAAGGAAAAAATACATATTAAAAAGAAAAATGAGGTATTTTGATATGTATATAAGAAAAAACATCCTGTTTTTCGTTCTTGCCTTTTCATTAGTGATGGCTTCAGCAACCGCATCTGCCGAAGAAGAAAATACGGAAACGCAGTCTATTACAAAAATAAAGGAAACCGAAGAAGCCGAAATCTCCACACTTTTTTCTGACAGTCCCGAAGAACAAGAGCCTGAAGTTATTGAACCAGTAAAAGAACAACCCATACAGACCGAGACAGACACTCCTGTGCCTGAAACCATTAAAGAAAAATCTCAAACTCCGGATACTCAGACAGAAGCAGAAAAAAAAGAGTTAAAAGAAACCTCAGCTCCAATCACAATAGATAACTGGGAATGGAATGACCAGGATAATGTAGTAAAGGATAATATAATTGATATTAGCTGTAATAATACTGGTTACATACTGACTTACCAGAATTTTTCTAACTGTCTTCCAGGCAGTATTACGTCTGAAGAAACTGGGGATATCGAAATCCAGAAATGGACCTGTGAGGAATCTGAGCTGGATCCTGGGACGGAACTGTTATCCCTTCACAAAGACAGTATTCATCTGCTGGCAGTTTTAGCAGATTCTTATATTGCGGATCCGGAACCTCTCCTCACCATCCGGTTCCTGAAGCTGATTCCTGCAGGGAAATTTACGGGAAACGAAAAAGGAATATGGAAATGGGTTGTCCGAAACAAATAACTGAAATTTAAGGCCGGATTGGATCCGGTCTTTTTTCTTATAAGAAGCATCTAGAATCGAAAAAATCCTACATATTAGAAGAAAAAGAAAAAAGGAGCTTGCCATGAGTAAGAGAACCAAAAAGAAAACGATTATCCAGAAATTTCAGGATATGCTGAAAAACGGATATTCTACCCAAAAAGTAATTCAGTTCCTTTCTTGCGAAAATGCCGCACTGATTGCCAAAACTGGAATAGATTATGTTTTTTTCCGCAGAAGAAAGAGAAGAACTTTACGATTTTTATAACTTTTTCATGGAAAAATATGGTGAAAAAACTTACCGCGCAAGAATGCAGAACTGTGGACAGGAACCTTATATTTTTCGTTTAACAGAGTATTTATATGACACAGACAGAGAAAATACTTTAATGCAATGTCTTCAGACGGCTTCAGAAAACGTAATTCAGGAAGCACAGGTATTAAAAGAAAAACTGCTTTCCATAAAAAGAAAGAAACATTTGTCCTGTGTCAAGAACCCATGACTAAAGTCACGGGCTTGCGTCTCACAAGCCGTGGTTTTACGAAATGAGTGATTGAGCAGAAGCACGATGCCTGCGTTCCCTTTGGGATGGCACTCCGGGATTTTTCCAGTCCCGTGACCCTGCAGAGCAGGTACCAAGCTTAGGAAGACCGTTTTACCGCCATGCACAGGCTTACCACCGGGGCAGGGATACCGTTTATCCCTGCGGTACTGCATGGCACATTTACGAAAGGAGGCACCTGATGCCGTATATCTATGTTCTGGGCATGGACGGGAAACCGCAGATGCCTACTACAAGAAGGAGACATGTACAGAGACTTCTGGATACTGGCAGGGCACGCATCGCCAGCCATGTCCCTTTTACCATACAGTTACTTTATAAAAACGATCCTGTCCTCCAGCCGGTGACACTGGCAGAGGACCCGGGACGCACTAATATCGGG
Source organism: Blautia sp. MCC283 (assembly GCF_018785565.1). Taxonomy (NCBI): domain Bacteria; kingdom Bacillati; phylum Bacillota; class Clostridia; order Lachnospirales; family Lachnospiraceae; genus Blautia; species Blautia sp. MCC283. The sequence goes on from NZ_WQQB01000033.1 coordinate 31,379, forward strand.
ATTGCAGCCCTTTCCCTGGAAGGGGATCTTCTGTTCTCTGCGAAAGTGGAGACACGCAACAGGGAGATCGCAAAACTCATGGATAAGAGAAGGCAGAGCCGCAGGGCTTCCAGGAACGGGGAGCGAAAAGCGCGCCAGAGGCTTGCAAGGAAGTTCGGTACCATGCTGAAGGCAGGGATGCTGATGAGGAAGCTCCCGCAGTATGCTGCGGATAAGTTCATCACCTGCCATATCATCCGGAACACCCAGGCAAGGTTCTCCAACAGGAGACGCCCGGACGGATGGCTGACCCCTTCCGCACGCCACCTGGTGCAGACCCATGACAACCTGGTGCATCTGATGCAGAAATACCTTCCGGTCACAGATATCGGGCTGGAGGTAAACCGGTTCGCTTTCATGCAGCTGGAAGACCCTTCCATATCCGGGGTGGACTTCCAGAACGGGCCGCTGAAAGGCTTTGATAACCTGCATGAGGCAGTCCGGGACCTGCAGGACGGGAAGTGCCTGCTCTGTAAAAACGAAATCCAGGATTTCCACCATATCGTGCCAAGATCCAGACGTGGTTCCAATACCATAGGGAACATCGCAGGGCTGTGCCGGAACTGCCATGAAAAGGTACATAAGGACGAGAAAGCAGAAAAGAGGCTTAAGGATAAGAAGAAAGGCCTTGATAAGAAATATGGGGCCTTGAGCATCCTGAACCAGGCCATCCCGTTCATCTGTAAGGAACTGAAAACAGAGTTCGGGAAGGAACACGTCCATTACTGCACCGGCAGGGATACCGCGCGTGTGAGACGCGCCCTCGGATACCATAAAACAAAAGAGGAGCAATACCATGAAGTGGATGCCTGGTGCATCGGGGCACTGTCTCTGGACAGCATCCCGGGAAAAGCACCAGACTTCACAAAAGTACATACCATCATACAGTTCCGCCGGCAGGACCGTGCGCTTATCCAGGCACAGACATACCGTACTTACAAACTGGATGGGGAGACTGTTGCATGGAACCGCAAAAAACGTATGGACCAGAAGAACGATTCCCTGGAAGACTGGTACTTCAAACAGGTACGGCTCCACGGGCAGAAGGAAGCGGACCGGATGCGCAGCCGTCTGAAGGTAAAGATAAGCCAGCGGAGGTATAACGATCTGGAAAGGATGCTTCCGGGAGCGGTATTCCTGTATAAGGGGGAACGTCATGTAATGAGCGGTACCCTAACAGGAGGGAAATACCTGAGAGCTGTCGGGGATAACAAAACAAACTATCCTGTAAAAGAATGCAGGATCGTAAAAAAAAACCAGGGATTGGTGTTTATAAATTAACAGTTATCCTAAAAAAGGGCGGCTTTATCTCACGACTAAAATCACGAGCATTAGCCGCATCTTAAAAAGAAAACTTGTAAAAAGCGATGAAAAAGGACATTGGATTCCTATCTCGAAAAAGGTAATGGAAGAGTGTCATTGTACAGCACCGGACGGAAGTACCTTAGAACCGGAAGAAAATCTGATATACACCGAAATTTCCAAATGGTAACTGACAAATGGACTTTGAATACCTGTTATTAATTTCTACTGTTGTAGATACAAAAGGAGAGATATACATGATCGGGAAAGCACATCTTTTATGGGACAAATATATAGATTTTGTAAATAAGGAAAATGAATGCTCTGATAACAGACAGCCGGGATGGTATGTTTCCGTAAGGAACAGTCTTCCAAATGAAATCGAACATACGATTTGGAAAAATTATAAAAAAACAGGAGAAGGATCCATTTATCCGTTGTGCAGGATCCAGGATGACCTGGTGGAAGAAGTAAAAGAACATCAGGAATATCTGGAAACTATGGGACTGGAGTGGAATCTGCTTTACCATGAAGACGGGGCTGCCCTGATCCAGTCCGGAGAACTTACGGTCGGCGTACCGGAACATGTGGTAATCTGCCAGGAGTATAAGAATCTGGACCATTACACCATTGCCCAGCTGAAAGGCACTGCAAAATCAGAATTTTCCCTTATGAAACAGGATGATTTAAGTAGAAGCGACCTGAAAGGAAAAATGCAGCAGAAGCAGGAAGAAATCAGGGAGAAAGAAGAAGCATTAAAAAAAATCCAGGAAGAAAAGAATGCGGAACTGGAAAGAATCCGGATGGAACTGGAAGAAAAATACGCAGCCCAGATGCAGCTTATAGAAGAGAAAAAAGCAGAAGTGGAACGCCAGAAAACACAGCTGGAGCAGCAGATGTTCCTGCTTGACACAGAATTATACAGTATCCGGTGTTTTATGGGAGAGACCGTAGATTTTGTGGCCCTGCTGACTGGAGAATACAGCAGCATGAAAGAACCGCTTGTATTTTTTCAAAAAGTCCGCTATCTTGACGAAGAACTTGGGAAATGGCTCTCCATTTATGGTGTGGATGGAAATGACACAGCTTGCTTCGAAGAAGTTTTAAAACAGCGCAGTGACCTGCGGGAACTGTTTGCACCCGGTCCTAAATCTATTTCTATTGTAAAAATCAGCAAAAACGGGACTTCCTATGGTGCTAATGAATGGGTATCCAATACGCTGGATATTTACCAAAAATACCATGGACAGCAGATCGGAATCCTGGTACGTGACGGGGAGAATCTATGGATTGGCTGGACAGATGAAGACCGGATTCAGATCCAGGATGGAAATGCGTTTTTTAAACCGGAAACAAAGGAGGAAACCGTAGATGAAGCGCTCCGTAGAGTCGATACAAAGGAAGAAAAAGCTTCCCGTTATTTCGTTTTTTCTATCCTGCAGGGGCTGATCCAGAATGGACGGCTTTTCAAGCTCCCGGAAAACGTGAATATCCTAAAACCCAATCCGTATATTATCCTTTCCATGGCTGACGGGTGGCTGGAGGACAACCGCTATGGAACATTCGCAGATATCGTAGCCAGGACGGATGCGCCCCTTGCGGAAGGGGATATGATCCTTACCACCATCCTCATTACAAGGGATGATACGGGGCTTGGAAATATCTGGAATAACGGAAGGACTACCAGGTACGATGCCTGGAACAACAACCGTGGGCGTGGGGAACGCAACCGCACACACGATGCACGCATCCCGAACCGGGCAGTCATGCCGGTAAATGTGATTGATCTGGAAGAGACCTACGATGTCCATTTAAAGAAATACCGGCTGGAAGTCGAGGAAGTCCCAGTCAAAAGCATAAAAACGGGAAGCTCTACAATAACACAGTTCCGCAATGAAACTAGGAAAACGGACGAGTACATAGGGGAAGAAGTACACCATCTGGAAGTGAAAAATCACAAGCTTTATGGCAGGGTACCGGTAAAAGGCATGGATCCGGAAGAAATCCTGCGGACAGCTGCCACATATGGCTATATCCGTCCGGATGCCGAACTTATTTTAATTGATAGACAGAAATCTTATTATACCGTATATGACCATACGGAATATGCCGGTGTCGAGAAAACCTGCTATGTATCAGCAAAGAAATCAGAAAGCTATTTTGGAAAAGTTTCTTATGCGAATATGGAAATACGCCCAAACGAGTACCTGAACCTTACTTACCTGAACTCTATATATCTGATTTATGCCATCCAGAACCGTAAAATCGGGGGATGGAAACGCGGGAACATGACAGTGGATTATGCTGACAGTCTTCCATACCTGCATACTGCGCTGGAATACATCCGGGAAAGAGAAAAAGAAGAAGCCGGGATGCTCGAAAAGTATATGGAATTGTATGACGGCTGGCAGGTGGATGTATCAGAATGGCGTCTGAAATACAATTTCCATAGGCTGACCGATGCAAGGGCGAAAAAATTCGCAAAAGGAAAAAATAAAACCGGGGTGTAGTACCCCGGATAATAAAGAAAGGAGAAAATCTATGATAAAAAGCTGTCTGCTTGTTTCTGATATCTAATATAGTGGAGATATATGTTTGTTTTGTGATGAAAAAATGATAAATTTGTAAAGGAGAGAATAAAAATGAGTAAAAAGAAATCTATCCTCGTACTACTGGGAACATTCTTGCTCCTGGTATTACTAGGCTTTACGACCTTGGTCGGCTTTGGTCCAACTGGTACCGGAGCTGCCAGAAATATCATTACCGGGCTGGATCTGTCCGGTGGTGTCAGCATTACATATCGTGCCATTAGTGATGGAACGCCTTCATCCGAAGATATGAAGGATACGATCTACAAGCTGCAGCAGCGTGTTGCCGGATACAGCACAGAGGCACAGGTTTATCAGGAAGGCGATGACCGTATTAATATCGAAATTCCTGGTGTAACGAATGCGAACAAAATCCTGGAAGAACTTGGTAAACCTGGATCTTTGTCCTTCCAGGCAGAAGATGGAACCACAGTTCTGGAAGGTACCGATGTGCAGACAGCACAGGCAGCAACATCCGCAGACAGCCTTGGCAATTCCCAGAATGTGGTGGAACTGCTGCTGACAGATGAGGGAGCAAAGAAGTTTGCAGATGCAACAGAAGAGAATATTGGGAAACGCATCTATATCATATATGATGACCAAGTGATCAGTGCCCCAACCGTAAATTCCCATATTACAGGCGGAACCGCACAGATTACCGGTATGTCTAGCCGTGAGGAAGCAGAAAACCTGGCATCTTCCATCCGTATTGGTTCCCTTTCACTGGAACTGGAAGAACTCCGTTCTAACGTAGTAGGCGCGCAGCTTGGATCTGCTGCTATCAGCACCAGTGTAAAAGCGGGCATCGTTGGCCTGATCCTTGTTATGACCTTCATGTGTATTGTATATCTGGCACCTGGTATCGTCGCCAGTATTTCCCTCCTGATTTATACAGGACTGATCCTTGTATGCTTAAATGCCTTTGACCTTACGCTGACACTGTCTGGCATTGCAGGTATCATCCTTTCCATTGGTATGGCGGTAGATGCCAATGTCATTATTTATGCACGTATCAGGGAAGAAATTGTTGCCGGAAAATCCGTCCAGTCTGCAATCAAAATTGGTTTCCAGAAAGCATTATCCGCAATCCTGGATGGCAATATTACCACACTGATTGCAGCAGCTATCCTGGCATACAAGGGAACAGGAAGCGTACAGGGATTCGCGCAGACACTTGCACTCGGTATCGTATTATCTATGTTCACAGCACTGGTAGTATCCAGACTGATTATGAATGCAGTTTATACACTTGGTGTAAAAGACGCGAAATTCTATGGAACAGCAAAAGAAAGAAAAGCAATTGATTTTGTCGGCAAAAGAAAGTTCTTCTTTATTCTGTCTATTATCATTATTCTTATTGGACCGGCAGGCATGCTGATGCATGAGAAGAGTGAAGGAAAGATTCTGAACTACAGTCTGGAATTCATGGGTGGCACATCCATAACGGTTACATTCAACGAAGATTATTCGATTGAAGAACTGGATGAAAAAGTATCTCCTGTTGTACAGGAAGTAACAGGTGATGCCAATATTCAAATGCAGAAAGTCACCGGAAGCAACCAGGTCATCATTAAGACAAGGGAGTTATCAGTAAACGAAAGACAGGAACTGGAACAGAAGCTGGTTGACGAATTTAAAGCAGACGCTTCCACAATTTCCGAAGAGAGCATTTCCTCTGTAGTAAGTGCAGAGATGAAATCTGATGCAATCGTTGCAGTTATCCTCGCTACAATCTGTATGCTGCTGTACATCTGGTTCCGTTTCAAAGATGTATGTTTTGCAACCAGTGCAGTTATCGCATTGGTACACGACGTACTGGTTGTATTGATGTGCTACGTAGTGCTGTGGATCAGCGTAGGAAATACCTTCATTGCCTGCATGCTGACGCTGGTAGGTTACTCTATCAACGCAACGATTGTTATCTTTGACCGTATCAGGGAAAACCTGAAGCTGATGAAAGGCGCAGACTGCAAGGATATCGTAAATGCCAGCATCACACAGACACTGACCAGAAGTATTTATACTTCTTTTACAACGTTTATTATGATTGCAGTATTATATGTCATGGGAGTCAGCTCTATCCGTGAATTTGCACTTCCTTTGATGGTGGGCGTGCTCTGCGGCGGTTATTCCTCCGTATGCATTACTGGTCCGTTATGGTATGTCATGCAGAAACAAAAACAGAACTGAAAATGATTAATCCAGGAAACCCACAATCGTGTTAATATAGGAACGTGGGTTTCCATTTGCGTGCAAAACACTTCTTATAAACAAAAACAGGTAGGAACAGGATATGAAAGCAATCTTTTTGGATGTTGATGGTGTATTAACCAATTCCGGATACAGAAATCCGGAAACTAAAAATATTGATCCGGAAAAAATAGAATTAATCAACGAAATCGTAAAACAGACAGAAGCTGTTATTGTACTGACGTCAACCTGGAAAGACGGGTACAACAAGGACACTGGGGAAAAAGACGACTATTATAAAGTTTTGGAGCATCTTATGTTAGAGCATGGCTTGCAAATCTATGATATTACTGATAAGATTCCTGCACAGACAAGAGAAAGTATGTATGTTTCCATTTCCCTAAATGATTTGGAATTCGTACACTGTGTACATGGTACGGGACGAGGTGCGGAAGTAGATAAGTGGATTAACGATCATCATCCAGACAGTTATGTTATTCTTGATGACGAAGATCATGGCTGGAAAGAATATGGATATGAAGATGCATGGGTTCAAACCAGTTGGTATGACCCTAATGGTGGCTTGGGAAAAAAAGATGTAAAGAAGGCAATCGTAATTCTAAACCAAAATGAAAATCAGAAGAATTCTGCAAACGGAATTAACTCTGAAACGGAGGACAATAGATGCAGGTAACAGAAAATGAAATTATGAATCTGATACAGGAAAGAGGCTTGCTGCGTTTTTCTACCCTGATGCTGAAATTCCATATTTCCAGTATGCAAGCAATTCAAATTGTAGAAGAATATAAAAAACGGGGAATCATTGATGAAAAATGCAGGGCAACGTCCGGTGTAAAAGTATCTTGGAAAAATCCATATGCAGGAGAAGCAGCTGATGCAAACGAAAAAAATACTGCCGAACTGGATCCAGAGTCGGAGAAAGTTCCTGTAGAAGCGATTCCAAAAAGGAAAAACAAAGTAGCCGTACCGAAAGAATTAGAACCTGCCTCGGAAACGAAAGCAGTTAAGAAACATGCTTCCAGGAAGAAACCAGAAAAGCAGCAGGAAGAAACAAAACCTGTAAAGGAACCAGTGCAAATGTCCTTTCTGGAGGAGACTATTGAAAAACCAAAACGGAAAGCAACAAGGAAAAGTCCGGAAGGAAACAGCCGAAAAAAGAAGGATATGGACGGGCAGATGAGCCTGTTTTGAGGCATATTATGAATGCGGTGGCTATGGTGATGACTACAGCGTTGATGAAAATGGAAAGCTTGTATGTAACTGTTTTACGTATCCGTATGGTGGGTATGAAGAAAAATGGTAACCGCATTTTCAGTAACCGACCAATCTCTATCACAGGAAAAGCTGAGGAAACAAATCCCCAGCTTTTTTCAGATCAGATATTTTGCTTTCGTAACAGCAACATTCTCTTTTCCATAAATTCTTTTCAGTTCTTCTAAAGTTTCTTCATCAGCTAAAATATGGCTTCTAAGTACATCCTGCCTTTTCGAATCACAGTATGCAATATTAATTCTTGAAGATCCTCTGTGATGCAACACAATACTTTCTAAGGCAATTTTCCGTTTTTCAAAATCGGATTTGTTCTGAAAACGTATCCAGACAACACCAATCGTTTCGTCCAGAAAGAAAATATTGTCTGCCAGAACACTCGGCTTATCATCTTTGATACTTACCTGCCCGGTTACAACTACAGGACGGTCTTTTTCCAGCATCATAGCTAAATCGCAGTAAAGATTCGGAAACACTACCACATCCACTGTATTTGTTGCATCCTCCACGCCAAGGAACGCCATCGGCTTATTATCCTTTTTTGTGAAGATTGATTTACAGGATACGATCATTCCGGCAATCCTGACTTCCTGTCCGTCAGATACCATATAACTGCCTGTCTCTGTATTCTCTAAAAATGCGACGTTTTCTGTAATACGGTTCTGAAGCAGAATTTCTTTGTACTGGTCTAACGGATAACTGCTGATGTAAATACCAGTAGTCTCTTTTTCTTTTGACAGCAGTTCATTTTCCGGGTATTCCGGAAGGTTCCGAACCTGTTCCTGGGTGAGGATTTTCATATTCTCTGAGTTCTCATCAAAGAAGTCAAATAAGCTCATCTGACCGCTTATCTGTTTTTTATCCTCACTTCTTTTATTTTCCAGATATTTTTCGCCAGATTCGATCAGGGTGCGTCTGGTAAGATTTGTGAAATCCAATGCACCTGCTCCGGCCAGACTGTCCAGCATTTTTTTATCACATCCTGGAGTCCGGATAATAAAGTCGTAAAAGTCTTTATATGGACCATTGGTTTCCCGTTCTCCGATAATTTTTTTAAGAGGTGTAATGCCAACCCCTTTTATAGCTGCCAGTCCATAGCAGATGGAATTTCCAACGACCGTAAATTCTGTACTGCAGGTATTTAGGTCAGGTGACAGAAGCTGGTATCCTTTTTTTCGGTACTCACTGATGTAAATGGAAAGCTTATCTGTTTTATCCATGACAGAAGTAAGAAGACCTGCTGCAAATTCCAATGGGTAATGCGCTTTCAAATACGCAGTCTGCATGGAAACAGCAGCATAAGCGGCAGCGTGGGAACGGTTAAAGGCATATTTTGCAAAATCTACCATCTGGTCCCAGATCTGCTTTGCAATTTCTTCCTTGATTCCATTATTTACACAGCCGGCAATGTTTAATTCCGGATCCCCATAAATAAAACGGGGAGCTTCTTTGTCCATAATTTTTTGCTTCTTTTTCCCCATTGCCTTTCTTATCAGATCTGCCCGTCCCATGGAAAATCCGGCCAGTTTCCTTACTATGCGCATGACCTGTTCCTGAAAAACGATTACCCCGTATGTAGACTCCAGAATTTCTTCCAGTTTCGGAGTAAGGTAATGGATAGAAGAGGGATCGTGTTTTCCCTGAATATAGGTTGAAATGTATTCCATTGGACCAGGCCTGTATAAAGCAACACCAGCTATGATATCATCAAAACAGGTTGGCTTCAGTTTTTTCATGAAATCCTTCATCCCATCCGATTCCAGCTGGAACACGCCGTTTGTGTCACCTGCGGCAATCATTTCCAGGGCTTTCTTATCATTTAAAATTTCGTCCGCCCATAACGGGATTTCTATTCCATATTTTTCCTTGATTTCCTTCTGTGCCGTATCAATAATGGTAAGGTTACGGAGCATTAAAAGGTCTTTCTTCAGGTTTCCAAGATGTTCCGCGTCTGTCATATTGTACTGACATACCAGATATCCCGTTTCTGAATCCACGCCTACCGGAAACAATTCCTCACATGGTACCGGAGTCGGGATGTGCCCGCACGCATGGGTGGAAGGTGATTTTTTCGTTCCTTCCAGTTTCCGTGCAATATCCCATAATTTTTGGTATCCTGAATCAGAATTAATGAACTTTTGAAGTTCCGGATTTAATTCCCATGCTTTTTCCAATGTAATCTTAGGGTCTTCTGGAATAAGCCCGGCAATTTCCGCACCGACTGCCGGAGGATAACCAGCTACGCTGGCAATATCCCGGATAATTCCCTTTGCGTTCATTGCCATAAATGTCTGAATTTTCGCGAAATGATCCTTTCCATTGTCTTCCGCTTCAAACGCAACCACTTCATCCTTGTGGCTGTAATCGAAATCAACATCAATATCCGGCATGGATATTCTTTCTGGATTCAAGAATCGTTCAAACAGGAGATTGTACTTGATCGGATCAATATCGGTAATTCCGAGGCAGTAGCACATACGGCTTCCGGCTGCGGATCCGCGTCCAGGTCCAACCAGGACATTATGTTCCCTGGCCCAGACGATCGTTTTTCTGGTGTCAAGGAAATATTCCGCAAATCCCATCTGTTTGATAACCCCAAGCTCATATTCTAGGTCTTTTTTCGCTGTTTCCCGTTCTGGATGTCCTTTAGGGTAGCGTTTCTCCAAGCCTTTCCAGGCTTCATCCGACAAGTATCGGAAAAAATCCGTTCCATATTCTTTAGGGATATGCACCTTTGGCATCCGATAATCACCGAAAGTAAATTCGAAATTACATTTGTCCGCTATTTCCAAAGTGTTATCAAACGCTTCCGGAAGGGAAGGGAAGAGCTGGCGCATTTCCTGTTCCGTCATAACTGAGTAATCACCTTCGTATCTCATATGATCCGGATCATCAATTTTCTTCCTGGTCTGGATACATAAGAGATATTCATGTGCTTCCCGGTCTTCATGGTTCACATAATGGCAGTCATTTGTGCAGACCAGTTTAATTCCCATCTTTCTAGAAATCCGTACCAGTTCATTTGCGACAATTCCTTCTTCCCGGATCCCGTGGTTCTGGATTTCCAGGTAGTAATCATCCTGGAACATATCATGATATTTAGAAACAGCATATTCCGCCTGTTCCATATTTCCAGTTTGGATCCCCTGCTGAATGGCTTTCGGTACACGTCCAGCGAGGCAGGCACTCATGCAGATCAGCCCTTCATGGTATTTCTGCAGCAATTCAAAATCAATCCTTGGCTTATAGTAAAAACCCTCCGTATTTGAACGGGAGATAAGCCGGCATAAGTTTTTATAGCCGGTTTCATTTTTTACCAGAAGGATCAGATGATAATACCTGCTGTCATCTGTCCCGGATGATTTATCAAACCTGCTGCCAGGTGCTTCGTAACATTCACACCCAAGAATCGGTTTAATTCCCTGTTCTTTGCAGACATTATAAAAGTCTACAAGCCCGTATCCAACACCATGGTCTGTAATGGCACAGGCTGTCATCCCGGAATCTTTGACCTTTTTTACCAGATCCGGAATTTTGCTCATCCCATCCAGGAGGGAATACTCCGTATGTACATGGAGATGTACAAATCCTCTTTTTCCGTCTTTTTCATTTTTAGGTTCCATTTTGTTTTCGCTCCTTTCCTCATTAAAATCGCTCACACATAATATGTAATTTCAGAAAAGAGATGGTAAAAATGTGTCCCTAATTTCATGCTATTCTGGAGAAATTCGCACATATCAGATATGTAAATGTTAACAAAATATAAATTCAGGAGGAAAAATATATGCCAGAAAACTATATTTCTTATACATCAGAAGACCGGTGCTTATACTGCAATGAACTTATACCGGAAGGCAGAATGATATGCCCGTGCTGTGAGAAGAAACTCTGCAGCATAAAATCCCCCAAGAAGGAATCGAAGAATTCCATTTTCGCTTCTTTATTCAAAACTCTGCAACTCTAGAGCGTGTCACAAATTACCCGGCTGGATGCTGCCGGCTTCAGCCATGCAGAGCAGTCAGGCCTATTTTCTTATAAAAAACTGCTGAACATCTGGAAATCATACATATTAGAAATAAAGTAACAGAAATGGAGTGATCCAAATGATTAATAATACTGCAGAAATTAAATATGAAAATACTGACGAAGAACAGAATCTGTTTCTGGATGAAGAAACAGTAGAAGAGTTGGAAGAAGAAACAGAAGAGATGCTGAAAGAAGATGTGGAAGCAATCGCCTCCGATGCGTTAATTACAGATTCCCTGCGCATGTATCTTCATGAAATAGGCCAAATCCCGCTTTTGAACATGGAACAAGAAGCAGAACTGGCACAGGCCGTGGAACAGGGAGATAAGAGTGCCAGGGAAAAATTAACCACGGCCAATCTAAGACTGGTTGTATCCATTGCAAAAAAATATACCGGACATGGATTAGATATGGAAGACTTAATACAGTGCGGGAACATCGGCCTCATGACAGCCGTTGAAAAATTTGATTATACAAAAGGCTACAAGTTCAGTACTTATGCAACCTGGTGGATTCGCCAGGCTATCACTCGAAATATTGCGGACCAGGGACGTGACATCCGACTTCCGGTACATATGAACGAAAAGATATTCAAATACCAGTGGGCAAAAAGAATGTTTATACAGGAGAATAACCGGAACCCTACCACTTCTGATATTGCAAAAATACTGGAGTGGACGGAAGAATACGTGGAAAAGGTACAGAATCTTTCCATGATTCCAGCTTCCCTAAACGCAGCAGTAGGAGAAGAAGAGTCTTCGGAGTTAGGGGAATTTGTTATGGACCAGAATGCTACCAGTGCAGATGAAATTATCGAAAATTATGAACTCCGTAAAATATTGGATGAATTAATGTCCGGACTGACACCGAAAGAAAGAGGAGTACTTATTGAACGTTTTGGTTTAGATGACGGGGTACCGAAAACGCTTGAAGAGGTAGGCAAAATATACGGGGTTACCAGGGAGCGTATCCGGCAGATGGAAGTGAAGGCACTGCGGAAAATCAAGTATTCCAGGAAGGCTGTAATATTAAAAGGATATGTAAATGATAAGGTGCTTCTGTCCAGATATCATGATTATAAACAGCCTGCTGTGGCAAGAGGGTAAAATGGCTGCTGTAGAGCACTATGTATATAAGTACCTCTGGAACAACCAGGTCATTTATATCGGGAAAGTGGATTCCGACTTGCAAAGGCGAGTGGAAGAACATGCAAAAGAAGAAAAATTCCAGCCTTATCTGGATCAGTCTGACATTTTCTGTATTCCTCTTGTCAACCAGACGGAAACCACTTTTCTGGAGCTGTACTTAATCAACAAATACAAACCCATCCTGAATTTTGCCGCAAAATACGAAGGAATAAGCAATATTCAGGTGCAGGAACCTCCCTGGATTCCGTATTCAAAATATCTGGAAACAAAGAAGCGAACCTCTGATACTGACAAGCTGCAGAATATCCAAAAAGAAATCGTATTCTGGAAGCAGGTGCTTTCCCATTTGCAGAGTTCCATGGCAGCAGGACAGGAATCTCCTTCCCAGATGTTTCTCACATCCGTTATTTGTCCGGAACCGATTCCTGTTGGTTTCCTGGATTCTGAGGGAAAAGCAGTCAGTATCTTGTCCTTTTCCAGCAGGATTGGAAATACCGTATTCTGTTCTTTCCGAAAAATATCGGACAGCAGCATCATTTCCCTGAAAAAGCACCTGGGAAAGCTGCGTCAGACAGCACTTTTTCTGGATAATACTCTGAAAAGGATATAATTTTTTTCTACAGGCAGAGTACTCTGTCTGTATTTTTTTTTGCTGAAAGTCAAAGAAAATAACATATTAAAATTAAACGAAATGAGGTGAAAAACTTGGGAAAACAAGCGGAAACTTATAAATCCAGCAAAGACCTAGCCCAGTCCGTCTACAAGCAAACTAAGACAAGATATCCACAGTTCAAAATAGGTATCCTGCTGTGCCTCGTGTTATCTGGCGGTATCGCGTATGATATTTACAACCAGTACCTCTGGATAGCATTTGGATGCAGTACTATGAATATCGTGATACATGCCATTGTTTTCCTTGTCCTGGCAGCACTGATCGTCCTGTCAATTTTTTATTTACTGTCAGGAGGAAAGAGAGAACTGCTTCAAAAGCAGCGGGAATGCCTGTTTTTGTATGAAGACCATCTGATGATTTATTATCTTTTAGCCAAGGGAAAATATAAGGCAGTAAAAAACAACATTTATTACTGCGACATCCGCAGCATGGAATATGATGATAATAAAAAGAGAATCGTTATCAAATCGGACTGCCAGATTCAAAAAGCTGCAGACCTTACCGCAATGAAATCATCTGAAAATATCCAGCTTATTGAGAAAGATGGCTGTACAACCTATATTTACGCAAAGTATAACGATTTTGATGAGATTATGAAAAACATCGAAGAACTGTCGCTGAAAAAAATCCAAAGCAGCAGTGCATTATATTAAGAAAGGAGACCATTATGTTAACTGAAAAAGCCACAACCGGTTATCTGGCCGCAATCCTTCAGGAGAAAAATGTACCAGAAAAATTCGTCCCGGTTCTATCCGGCATACTTTCCAGATCTTATTACAACTCCGACGCTGGATGCATGGAAATTGTAGTTAATACTTATGTCAAAAAAGAAATCGCAAAAAAAGCAGGACTGAAAACCCCAAGCCCAGTTGGGAGTGGACTGAACAAATTTGTGGAATGTAATCTTTTGACCTGTGTGGAAAACGGTGTCTACCGTTTCCATCCAGCCTATTTTGGCTCACGTCCATGGGCAGAAGTACAAGAAATGCGTATCCAGAAATATTTCGGTATAAAAGAAATAATCCAGATTCTCGCAGTCTACGCAGACCAGACAGAAACACTGGATTGTCCAGCAGAACCAACTGAGGGCACAAAAGAGGGCAGTACCGAAGCACAAAATATATCAGAAGAAGAAATTTCTGAGTAAGAAAAAAGCCACCGCAGACACGGTGGCTTAAAATACGCTATTAAATAGTTCCGGTGAGTTTTGCAACCCCTTCCGGGTAAAGTTCATCAAACCAGAGCCAGATTTCGAACCGGTCAGTTCCGACCGGAAAATCAAGGAAGCAATCCTCGATTTCGTCATTGTCGTTGATTGGAATGAGACTGTGAGAAAAAGTCTGTAAATAAGATTCTTCTATGATATGCAAGGGTGGCAAGCCTGAAAATCAGGCTTCTC
>NZ_WQQB01000034.1:0-34846 GCF_018785565.1 Blautia sp. MCC283
ATTGCAGTACCGTAAGGTGTTTGCCAATGCAGTAGTGGGAGAAGCAAGAATCCCCCTGCTTTAGCTGTGGGGAGTGTCAATGAAGAGATCAAGGCGTTTGATGGATGGAAGAACTGAGAGGGAATCCGTTGGATTTACAGAAAAATGGTTTCATGGTATCATAGTTTCAGAAAGAAAAGGATACTGTGAAGCCATTTTTTTAAGAGGGAGAGAAGCTGAATGGGAAGTTATCTGAATCCGGGCGGTGGAATGTTTAAAGCCTGTCTGCGGTCAAAAATCTATGTGGATAAAAGCGGGCTGATCGCAAAAACAAATGAAGTACTGGGAACAGAGCAGCGTTTTGTCTGCGTGAGCAGACCGAGACGATTTGGAAAATCCATGGCTGCCAATATGCTGGCTGCATATTATGGCAGAGGGGAAGATAGTGCAGAACTGTTTTCTGCTCTCAGAATCCATACAGACAAAAGCTTCCGGGAACATCTGAATCAATATGATGTGATCCGGATCAATATGCAGGAATTTTTAAGCGCTGCACCGGATATGGATGAGATGCTGAAGCTTCTTCAGAAGCGTATTCTCAGAGAGCTGAAGATGCAGTATCCGGATTATATCGACAGTGATTATCTGGTCTTTGCCATGCAGGATGTTTTTGCATATACCAGACATCCTTTTGTCATTCTGATCGATGAATGGGATTGTATATTCCGTGAATTTAAACAGAATATGGAAGCACAGAAAAAATATCTGGATTTTCTGCGTGTATGGCTGAAAGATCAGGAATATGTGGCATTAGCTTATATGACCGGAATCCTTCCGGTAAAAAAATATGGTTCCCATTCTGCATTAAATATGTTTACGGAATATTCCATGATCAATCCAAGAGAAATGGCAGAGTTTTTTGGATTTACAGAAGAGGAAGTAAAGGAACTTTGCAGCCGGTATAAACGGAATTTTCAGGAGGCACAGGCATGGTATGATGGCTATGAGCTGGTTGCTATAGAAGAGGGAAGAAAGAAGACATATTCCATGTACAGCCCGAAATCTGTGGTGGATGCCATGTTAAGTGGAATTTTTGACAATTACTGGAATCAGACAGAAACCTATGAAGCACTGAAAATTTATATCCGTATGAATTATGATGGCCTGAAAGATGCAGTGATAAGAATGCTGGCAGGCGATAAGGTGCAGATCAATACAGGGACTTTTTCCAACGATATGACAACGTTTCAGGGAAAGGATGATGTATTGACACTTCTGGTACATCTGGGCTACTTAAGCTATCATTGGCCGGACAAAACTGTGACGATTCCAAATAAAGAAGTGTCGCAGGAGTATATAAATGCCATCAGCACCATGGACTGGAAAGAAGTCATACAGTCGGTAGAGTCTTCCAGAAAACTCCTGGAAGCATTGTGGAATCTGGATGGGGAAGCAGTTGCAAAAGGAATTGATCAGGCACACAGAGAAATTTCGGTTCTTCAGTACAACGATGAAAATTCTTTGAGCTGCACCATTAATCTGGCATTTTATTTTGCCAGAGAGTACTATACAGTTATCCGGGAACTGCCAACCGGAAAAGGCTTTGCAGATATCTGCTTTATCCCAAGAAAGTTATACGCAGACAAACCGGCAGCAGTCATTGAACTGAAATGGGACAAAGATGCCCATGGAGCCATATCACAGATTAAAGAAAAGCAATATGTAGATGCACTGAAAGACTATCATGGAAATCTCCTGCTTGTAGGAATCAATTATGATAAAAAAATAAAGCAACATACCTGTGTGATCGAGAGGTATCATAAACAATAAAATAGATGCAAGTGCAGAAAAAGAGTCCCCTGAATACGGAATCCTATCCGTGTTCCGGGGATTTTTTACAGTGCAAAATTATATTATAAACATAAAGATTTATATAATGAACATGTATGGATAAAATATACGATGCTATTGTATAGACAGTAACTGAGATTACAGAAACAGAGCAAAATACAGAGAAAGAAGAATGCCTATGGAGAGCATAGAGGTTAAATAAAATGATTATAGCACTGGTAATATTGTCAGTTGGAATAAAAAGCTGTAAAATAGACTGTACGGTCATAAAAATTCTGTATTTTGTATTGAAAGGGAAAAAGCAGCACATGGGAAAATTAATCATTCTCAGAGGAAACTCAGGAAGTGGAAAAACAACCGTAGCGAAGGCATTACAGAAAAAGCTAGGACGTAATACAATGCTGATATCACAGGATGAGGTCAGAAGAAATATGCTGTGGGTTGATGATGGCATAGATACAAAGGCTTTGCCGCTTATGGCAGAACTTTTACGATACGGAAGGGAACACAGTGAATTTTCTATCCTGGAAGGGATCATGTATGATGAATGGTATCGTTCGTTGTTTGAACTGGCAAATGAATTATATGGTTCAAATGTATACGCATATTATTTTGATCTGTCGTTTGAAGAAACCGTGAGACGACATAATACAAGAAACAGAGAATTTGGTGAAAAAGATATGCGCAGATGGTGGAGAGAAAAAGATTTTTCTTCAGCTCTCAGGGAACAGGCTATTACCTGCGAAATGGATACAGACAGTATTGTTGAAAAAATATACTCGGATTTGAACGCAGATCGCAAAGCGATTGCGTTCATGAGCATATAAAGTAAATGTAATACAAATATATTCAGACTGGCAGCATGATTGCGATCACGCTGCCTTTTTTGCTGCTTTCCAGTATTTTTACCTGTCCGTTATGCTGTCTGACAATTTCACTGACAAGTGCAAGACCCAGGCCGGCACCTCCCATAGCGCGGCTTCTTGATTTGTCCACACGGAAGAACGGGGTGAAGATTTTTTCCTGATATTCGGGAGGAATGCCGATTCCGGTGTCGGAGACTTCAAGAAAGACATAATTGACAGACGTGGATGTATCTGTTATTTCTTCGGAAAGATGGGTATTTACGGTTACTTTTCCACCGGAGTGATTGTATTTGATCGCATTTTCCACAAGATTGTACACAGCACGATACAGCAGCAGGTAACTTCCGGTAATGATGCAGTCTCCCTCCTGCTGGATCAGTTCAACATCCTTCTGTTCCGCTACGGAAGCCAGGTCGCAGAAAACCTCATCAGTCAGTGCTGCCAGAGAGATCCTTTCGGAACGTTCAACAGTCTGTACACCGGTCATATCCAGGAGGATTTCAGCCAGATGGGAAAGTCGCCCGGTCTGTTCCTGTAGCATGGCAAAAATCTCCTGATAATCTTGTAAAGCAGGTGCTTCCCTGCGGGCAAAGACCTCCAGGTTTGTCTGGATAACGGCAAGAGGAGTCCTCAGCTCATGGGCTGCATTGGCAGAAAACTGCTTCTGAGCAGTAAAGGCCTCATCCAGGCGTGCGAGCATTTTGTTAAATGAAATGGTCAGGCGGGAAATTTCGTCATTGGTAGCAGGAACTTCAAGAGCCTCTGAAAGGTTCTGGACCTCTATTTGGTTTACCTCTTGGCTGAGTCTGCGAAGCGGAAGTAATGCCTGGCGGCTGATAAAATAAGTGCAGATGCTGCTGAGAAGGATGATGATCCCTGTTACCATGAGTCCTTTGGTGAGAAACAGTTTTTTGGTCAGCTGCAGCTGATCGGAAAGCTCCGGAAATAAGACGGAGGGATCCATATTAAAGGTGATGGGAGCAGAATCTGTGTTATCGATCCGTATCATGTAATCTCCCAGATCCTCCATTCCGGCAACTGCGGACTGGCTGATAAAAAAATACATCAGAATGCAGGTGACTGTCATAAGCAGTGCGGTGATCAGTGTCAGACGCCATTGAAGAGATAGCTTTCCGGTTATTTTTTTCATTGTACATCCTCCGTTAAAATGTAACCCTGGCCGATCTTATTCTGTATCGGATCAAAGCCGAGAGCAGTGCGCAGCTTTTTTCGAAGAGAAGAAATGTGGACACGAATGGAATTGCTGAGACTGTTGACGCTTCCGTCCCAGATATGCTCGATCATTTCTTCCGGACTTATGATACGGTTCTGATGAAGAAGGAAATATTCCAGAAGAGAACTTTCCTTTCAGGTCAGAGAAAGGGGAAGTCCATCGACACTGGCCTTTCTTGTACGGGTATCAAAGCTGATACGTCCGCATTGCAGACATACGTCCTGCTGGATAAATTTCCTTCGTGTCAGACTTCGGATCCGTGCCTCCAGCTCTTCAAAATGAAAAGGCTTTGTGAGATAGTCATTGGCACCGAGATCAAGCCCTTCTACCTTGTCCTGGATCTGTCCTCTGGCAGATAGGATCAAAACGGGAGTGGAAGTATCGGATTTCCGAAACTGGCGCAGGATTTCCAGACCATCAACGCCTGGAAGGTTCAGATCAAGAAGGATGAGATCATAATTTTCCACCAGACATAATTCCAGTCCTTCATCCCCGTCAAAACATGTGTCCGCTTCATAGCCATCCATGCGAAGTCCCTCCGCAATAGACTGGCAGAGCTGCTTTTCATCTTCGATTATCAATATATGCATAATAAATTCTCCTAAAAAACAGTTGATTTTGCTTTGTTATCTATCATATCATGTATAGCATAAAATTCCTGTAAATTTTTTCACTTCTTAACAGAGATTTTATACAGGGGATGATATAGTAAGGCTACAGAGAGCAAGATTTACATATAAAATATACGTCGGTTCCGGATATGGGCCGGTGATATCAGAAGGGAGAATATAAACAATGAAATTAAGAACACAGAAAATAACAGCACTTATGGCAGCAGCGGTATTAGGAATATCTGCATTTGGAAGTGTGCCGGTAACAGCGGCAGAGAGCACGGAAACAGCAGATATCGGAGAGGCAATGGCGGTGGATGGAGAGGCAGTTTCATCAGATCTGGTAGCAGGTACATTTAAGCCTTCCGACGTAACCTGCAAGGCACAGGATTCTTATGAATATCCGTTTCTGGGACTGAAGCTTTCACTTTCGAAGGAGCTGTTAAAGCAGATCAAGGACCAGAGCATTGCAATGCTTACCACGGAAGATTTTGAGAATCAGACCAATGCAGTGACATATGCCTATGTAAGCTGGAGCAAAATGACAGAGGAACAGAAAAATGCCGAAATACAGAAGATGGGAACAGGATATGACGACTGGGTGGCAGGTCTGGACAGAATTGGTACAATTGGCGTTTATGATGAAGCTTCACAGAAAAAGCTGGATGAGATCACTGGCTGTACAGAGCATAAAGAGCTTGGAAGCAGCAGTGACGGGAAATACAAATATTATCTGAGCACCAACAAAGATGCAGATGAAAAGCTGACAAAGGAGCTGGAAAAGATCAAAACCGACATTACGGAAATGGCACCGTATCAGAATATTTCCGTGTTTGACCAGCCACAGGATACCAGCGTCAACCCGGAGGATACAAAATCTGTAGGAAAATTTGAAACAACAGGAATAGATGGAAAAACATATACAGAAAAAGTATTCAGTGACTATGACCTGACGCTGGTAAATATTTTTACAACCTGGTGCTCACCATGTGTAAAAGAGATTCCGGAACTTCAGGAGCTCTATAAAGAAATGAAAGAGAAAGGCGTCGGAGTAGCAGGTGTGGTGCTTGATACTACAGATGAAAAGGGAAATCAGGACGAGGAGGCTGTAAAAAAAGCTGGCATTCTTCAGGAAAAAACAAAAGCGGAGTATCCGTTCCTGATACCGGATACTACTATGATGAACGGCCGTCTGCAGGGGATTTCCGCATTTCCTGAAACATTTTTTGTTGATAAAGATGGAAACATTGTAGGAGATACCTATACAGGAAGCCATACACTGGACGAATGGAAGGAAATCGTGGAAAAAGAGCTTAAAAACGTTTCAAAGTAAAAGATGATTATTATGGAGAGTGGAAAAATGATTCGGAAAATAACAGAATCCAGGTGGATCGGACCTGCTCTGGCAGTTTTTGGAATTTTACTGATGATACTGGGAATCTGCAGAGGTGAGGTATCTGTAGTTTTTACAAAAGCGATCAACATCTGTATGGAGTGTATTGGCATTGGATAATAAGAAGATGAAAATAAATGAATGGCCGCGGCATGGGATCCAGGCATTGTGGGCGGCCCTTACAAACAGTCACATATCAGGCTTTGTGACTGGAAAGATCTATACCGGAAAAATGAAAAATGTCTGTGTTCCGGGGCTGAACTGTTATTCCTGCCCCGGAGCAAGAGGGGCCTGTCCCATTGGTTCCCTTCAGGCTGTGATCGGAAGCTGGAACTTCAAGATGGCATATTATGTAGCTGGATTTCTGATCTTTGTAGGAGCGCTGCTTGGAAGACTGGTGTGCGGATTTCTCTGCCCATTTGGACTGATCCAGGATCTGTTGAACAAGATTCCTTTTCCAAAGAAGATCCGGACATTTCGGGGAGACAAGCTTTTGAGAAAACTGAAATATGTGATCTTTCTTGTATTTGTGATCCTACTTCCCATGTTTGTAGTAGATATCATGGGCCAGGGAGCACCATATTTCTGCAAGCTGATCTGCCCGGCAGGAACGCTGGAGGGAGGTATCCCGCTGGTGCTGCTGAACAAATCCATGCGAAGTGCAGTAGGCTGGCTGTACATGTGGAAAAATACGATCCTGGTGATCACCATTATCTTATCAATTATGATATACCGGCCATTCTGTAAGTATATCTGCCCGCTGGGAGCTTTTTATTCGGTATTTAATAAAGTTTCCGTTTTTCGTTACAGAGTAGAGAAAGAAAAATGTGTTCACTGCGGAAAATGCAGAAATATCTGCCAGATGGAGGTTGATCCGACAGAGGATCCTAACAGTGCAGAGTGCATCCGATGTGGAAGGTGTAAAAAGATATGTCCGACACAGGCGATCCGGTGTGGTTTTGCAGGCAAAGATCAGACATGAATTACGTTAATTGACGAAAAATAGAATTTTCCTTATAACATTCAGTATCTGATGAATAGTACGGAAAACTGAAATGATTCAGAAAATTAGACTTAGCTCACTTT
The DNA here is from genome assembly GCF_018785565.1 of Blautia sp. MCC283. NCBI lineage: Bacteria > Bacillati > Bacillota > Clostridia > Lachnospirales > Lachnospiraceae > Blautia > Blautia sp. MCC283. The sequence goes on from NZ_WQQB01000034.1 coordinate 7,021, forward strand.
AAAAGTGAAAAAATAATTTGATAATTTCTTGACAAGTACTAATAAATATGTTAGTATTCAATCATCAAATTAATAAAGTCTTCGGTGACTGACGGAGTTGTGGGATAACCACGAGGGAGCCGGAGATTCGATGAGTCGACCGTCTGGGCAGTATTTGAAGAAATTCAGATACTGCTCTTTTTTATGGGATAAAAAGATCCGGACGGTTGCTGCGGAGAAAGGAGAACATTATGGGATTTAAAAGTGACATCGAGATTGCACAGGAGTGCACAATGGAGCCAATTACCAAGATTGCAGAGAAAGCAGGTATTGATGACAAATATCTGGAGCAGTATGGTAAATACAAAGCAAAGATCGACTATAATCTCCTGAAAGAAACAGACAAAAAAGACGGCAAACTGATTCTTGTGACAGCTATCAACCCGACACCGGCCGGGGAAGGAAAAACAACTACAACGGTAGGTCTTGCAGATGGAATGCAGAGACTTGGAAAAAATGTTATGGTAGCTCTTCGTGAGCCATCCCTTGGACCGGTATTCGGTGTCAAAGGTGGTGCAGCAGGCGGCGGCTATGCACAGGTAGTTCCTATGGAGGATATCAACCTTCATTTTACCGGTGATTTCCATGCGATCGGTGCGGCAAACAACCTTCTTGCTGCAATGATCGACAACCATATCTTCCAGGGTAATGAACTGAACATCGACCCGAGAAAGATCACCTGGAGACGATGCGTTGACATGAACGACCGTCAGCTTCGTAATGTAGTAGACGGACTTGGCGGAAGAACAAACGGTATGCCGCGTGAAGACGGATACGACATCACCGTAGCATCGGAGATCATGGCAGTTCTCTGTCTGGCAAGTGATATCAAAGATCTGAAAGAGAGACTTTCCAGAATCATCATCGGATATACCTATGGTAAAGTTTCCGAGCAGAAACCGGTAACAGCAGGAGATCTTCATGCAGAGGGTGCTATGACAGCACTTCTGAAAGATGCCCTGAAACCAAACCTTGTTCAGACACTGGAGCATGTTCCAGCCATTGTTCATGGCGGACCATTCGCAAACATCGCTCACGGATGTAACTCCGTAACCGCTACAAAGATGGCTATGAAACTTGCAGATTATGCCATCACAGAGGCTGGTTTCGGTGCTGACCTTGGTGCTGAGAAGTTCCTGGATATCAAGTGCCGTATGGCAGGACTTACACCAAGTGCTGTTGTTATCGTAGCAACTGTACGTGCCCTGAAATACAACGGTGGTGTTGCAAAAGCAGATCTCAACAACGAGAACCTTGAGGCTCTTGAGAAAGGTATCCCGAATCTTCTGAAACATGTAAGCAATATCAAAAATGTATACAAGCTTCCATGTGTGGTAGCTATCAACGCATTCCCGACCGACACCAAGGCAGAGCTTGATTTTGTAGAAGCAAAATGTAAAGAGCTTGGCGTAAACGTAGCACTTTCCGAGGTATGGGCAAAAGGCGGCGAAGGCGGAATCAAGCTTGCTGAGGAAGTTCTCCGTCTGGTTGAAGAGCCGAATGATTTCACATATGCTTATGAGCTGGAAGGCTCCATTGAGGATAAACTGAACCAGATCGTACAGAAGGTTTACGGTGGAAAGAAAGTGGTTCTTACAGCAAATGCCCAGAAGCAGGCGAAACAGCTGGAGGCACTTGGATTTGGCAACTGCCCGATATGTGTGGCCAAGACCCAGTACAGCTTAACAGACGACCAGACAAAGCTTGGTGCTCCGACAGATTTCGAGGTAACAGTAAGAAATCTTAAGATTTCCGCAGGTGCAGGATTTATTGTTGCACTGACAGGTGAGATCATGACCATGCCAGGTCTTCCAAAAGTGCCGGCTGCAACCAAGATTGACGTAGATGAGAGCGGTAAGATCACAGGACTGTTCTAAGCAGAACCGGAAACATATAATTATAAAGTATTTTTGAGGGGAATTCAGATAGAGACCTCCTCCGGCAATAAAAACCGGAGGAGGTTTTTTATGTAAAAATAAGAAAAAGACCTATAATCGAACAAATTTTCTGGTATAATAAGAAAAGAAAACACTCCGGAGGTGTATCCATGGATAAAAAAGAAGATCATATCTATATAGCCATCGATCTGAAATCATTCTACGCTTCCGTGGAATGTCAGGAGCGGAACTTAAATCCACTTACCACCAATCTTGTTGTGGCAGATAAAGAACGTACTGAAAAGACCATCTGCCTGGCAGTTTCTCCTTCTTTGAAGGCCTATGGAATACCAGGAAGAGCGAGACTTTTTGAAGTGGTCCAGCGTGTAAAAGAAGTCAATCAGGCACGTGTCACAAAAGCACCAAGAAGATGTTTTACCGGAGAATCCTGGTCTTCGGATGAACTGAAAGCGCATCCGGAACTGGCCGTTTCCTATGTGACAGCACCGCCGAGAATGGCGTTGTACATGGACTACAGCACCCGGATCTATAACGTTTACCTCCGTTATCTGGCACCGGAGGACATGCATGTCTATTCCATAGATGAGGTGTTTATGGACGTCACCCATTATCTTGGAATGTATCAGATGACAGCCAGAGAGCTTGCTGCAAAAATGATCTCCGATGTAATGAAAGAGACCGGGATCACGGCAACTGCCGGAATCGGAACCAATCTTTATCTGTGTAAGATTGCCATGGACATCGGGGCCAAACATGTAACACCAGACGAAAATGGTGTGCGTATCGCAGAACTGACGGAGCAGTCCTACCGGGAACTTTTATGGGATCACAGGCCGCTGACAGATTTCTGGCGGGTAGGCACAGGAATCAGGAAGAAGCTGGAAGAAGTAGGACTTTACACGATGGGAGACATTGCCAGATGCTCTTTGGGCGGTGTGCGTGATTACTATAATGAAGATCTTCTTTATAAAATATTCGGCATCAACGCGGAACTTCTGATTGATCATGCATGGGGATACGAACCGGTGACCATGGATCTGATCAAAGCCTACAAACCGGAAACAAACAGCATCGGTTCCGGTCAGGTACTGCACTGTCCCAGTGATTTTGAACAGGCGAAACTGATCGTACGTGAAATGACAGACATGCTGGTTCTTCAGCTTGTGGAAAAAAGGCTGGTAACCAGTCAGATAGTCCTTACCATAGGCTACGATATTGACAATCTGAAATCTTCCTCCGGCAGGAAAAAATATCAGGGCGAAATAAAAACAGACCGTTATGGAAGAAAAATTCCCAAACATGGTCACGGAACTGTAAATTTGGACAATCCAACCTCATCCACATCAACGATCATGAAGGCAGTCCTTGACCTGTATGAGCGTATCACGGATAAAACACTTCTGATCCGGCGTGTCTATATCACAGCCAATCAGCTCACAGATGAAAAACTGGCAGCGGCAGAGCCCGTATATCAGCAGATGAATCTGTTCACGGATTACCTTAAATCAGAAGTGTCAGAGGCAGAACAGAAAGCAGAAAAAGAAAAACAGGAAAAAGAGCGAAAGCTCCAAGAAGCTATGCTTTCCGTAAAAAAGAAATTCGGAAAAAATGCCATACTGAAAGGCAGCAGCTTACAGGAAGGTTCCACAACCATAGAGCGGAACAACCAGATCGGAGGTCACAGAGCATAAATGGAAAAGAAACCAAAAGGCAAATACCAGGACATCATAAACCTGCCTCACCATGTTTCAAAAATACACCCACAGATGCCCCTCTATGACCGAGCTGCACAGTTTTCCCCCTTTGCAGCCCTTACCGGCTATGAAGACGCAATCCGGGAAACAGCCAGACTCACCGATAACTGGGTACAGCTTTCCGAAGACAAAAAGCAGGAACTGGATGAAAAACTCCGGCAGCTGATAGCCGACAGGGAGAGAACAGAGTCCGTCACCATCATCTATTTCCAGCCGGATGACCGGAAAGAGGGAGGCTCCTATGTAACCGTCACCGGGCAGATAAAAAAGATTGACGACTGCAGCCAGAAAATCTTTCTGACAGATGGAACGAAGATTGACCTGGGAAGAATTGTGGATATAAAATAAAAAATGCTTCGGAGGAACAACAATGGGAAAAATATTGGATGAGGATCTGATCTACGAAATACTATCCGTGGTGGAAGAAATACCGGCAGGAAAAGTGGCTTCCTACGGGCAGATTGCACGTCTCATCGGCTGGGATAAAAATTCGAGGCTTGTAGGAAAAGTTTTAAGCATGGCAGAATTTTATGGGAAATATCCCTGCCACAGAGTTGTGAATCATGCAGGCCGTACTGCACCAGGATGGAGAGAACAGAGGGAACTTCTGGAAGACGAAGGTGTGGAATTTAAAGCAAATGGATGCGTGGATATGAAAAGTCACCAGTGGGAGGAATAGAACTTTATGAATTGTAAAGATATGATGCAGATTCCGGAGCTTACAGAGGTTCTGAAGCTGAAAGCAGGAAAAAACGGTTTGGAGCAATCTGTTCGATGGATTTATTTTGCAGACTGTCTGCAATGTGTAAAAAGTGAATATAAGATCGAAAACTATATCCACGGAGACGAATTTGTAGTTCTGACCAATCCCAGTGTTACGGATGACAGTCGGAAGCTGATGGAGATGATCCGGCAGATGTATGGGCATGGAATTACGGCTCTTGGAATCAATGAAGGCCAGATATCAGAGGAACTGATGCAATACTGTGAAGAGAAAGCGTTGCCTCTTTTTGAGCTTCCGGAGAAATATCCTCTGATCGATCTGTCTCAGATCATCTGCCGCAGGCTTGTTCTGGAAGAAAATGACCGAAATGCCGCAGAGCAGCTGTTTTCCTCTATTCTGGATGCAGAACATTTAAGCCGGGAGCGTGTGATGGCACAGGCCAGATATCTGAATATTGATCTGGAGGGGAGCTTTTTTGTAGCGGAATTTGCGTTTGCGTCCGGAAATACAGAAAGCGGATGGGAGAACGAGGATTCCCTGACAACCGGACGGAATGTGAAGCGTGTGATCTGTACTGAGTTTTCCAGTTACATAAAACAGGATATCCTTATCCTTCCACAGGCAGGCTCCATCCTTGCACTGCTTCCGGACAGAGAAGCGGAGGATAGCAATATAAAAGAAATTTTTGCCAGGATCGTGGACCGAACACAGCGGGAATATGGAATAGAGCTTCGGATCGGAGCCGGAAACAGTAGGGCGTATCTGGATGAGGTAAAAGACAGCCGGAACGAAGCTTCCTCAGCACTTCGGGCAGCAGAAGTTTCCGGATTGAAGGGGCAGATATTTTTTTACAGGGATCAGGGAATCTATACATTACTTTCCCATGTGGACGATTCCAGAATCCTGGATACTTATATGGAAGAAAAAATCGGAAAGCTGCTGCAGGCAGATGAACTGAACGATGGAAACTTAAGTGAAACACTGGAAAATTATCTGAACTGCAGCTGCAATGCCAAAAAGACGGCAGAAGAGATGTTTCTTCACAGGAATACCTTAAATTACAGGTTGAAAAAGATCCGGGAGATCCTGGGATGCGATCTTGAAAACCTGGATACCTGCCTGGAGCTGAAGATGGCGTTTCTGATCAGGCGATATCGGTATCGCAGATAATAGAAATTGTGCACTGTGCACAAAAAACATACAACACCAGGCCTATTGATTTCGTACCGGAAAATGCTATAATCTACCTAAATCAAAAAACAAAATAACACAGCAGATAAACGACAAAGGCGTCGGATGATAACACATCCGGCGCCTGTTTTTTTGCTTCCGGAGAGAACTCCGAGAGGAGTCCGGCAGGCAGAAAAGCCGTGACCAGATAAAGGAGGAGAATATTATGACAACAGCAGAATTAGCAACCGCATTACCGGAGATTGTAACAGAGCAGGTTCCAGGACCGAAATCAAAAGAACTTCTTGACAGAAGAGACGCAGCGATCCCGAAAGCACTTTGCGGAAAAACATATCCGATCTGCATCAAACAGGGATCAGGAGCCATGTTTGAAGATATGGACGGAAATAAATTCCTTGACTGGGTTGGCGGTGTCGGCGTCCTGAATATCGGATATTCCCATCCGGAAGTTATTGAGGCAGTAAAGAAACAGACTGAAAAATATTTCCACACAATTTTCAATGTATATGTGCATGACGGCTATGTAACACTGGCTGAGAGATTAAATGAGATCATGCCATGCAAAGGAGATGTGAAAAAAACATACTTTGCAAACTCCGGTGCAGAGTGTGATGAAAATGCCATCAAGATTGCAAAAGCCTTCACAAAAAGAAGCGGCGTGATCTGTTTCACAGGTGCTTTCCATGGAAGAACAAACCTGACCATGGCACTGACAGCCAAGAAAGTATATGCAGTGGGTATGGGACCGTTCCCGGCAGGAATCTTCCGTGCACCATATCCATATGTATACCGTGCACCAAAAGGATACACAGAGGCTGAAGCAATTCAGTATTATATTGATGAGCTTCAGAGAATCTTTGACGAAGGAGCACCTGCAAGTGAGATCGCCTGCATGATCGTTGAGCCGTTCCAGGGCGAGGGTGGATTCATCCCAGCACCAATCGAGTGGGTAAAAGCAGTCCGCAAGATCTGCGATGACAACGGAATTCTGATGATTGCAGATGAGGTTCAGTGTGGCAACTGCAGAACAGGAAGATATTATGCATCTGAGTACTGGGCAGAAGCAGGCGCAGCACCGGATATCATCACAACCGCAAAATCTCTTGGTGCAGGTCTTCCGATTTCCGCTATCACAGCAAGAGCAGAAGTTATGGATGCAGCACCGGCAGGAACCATCGGTGGAACCTTCTGTGGAAACCCGGTTTCCTGTGCAGCAGCACTGGCTGTTATGGATATCATGAAACGTGACGATTACGCAGGAAAAGCAAGACACATTGGCGAGGTTGTCATGAAACGCTACAAAGAGCTGCAGGAGAAATATCCGGTGATCGGTGATGTACGTGGACTTGGCGCTATGATCGGTATTGAGCTTGTAAAAGATAAAGAAACAAAAGAACCGGCAACAGAGCTTACAGCCAAGCTGATCCAGAATGCGATCCAGAAGGGACTCCTTCTTGAGAACTGTGGAACAGCAGGCAATGTAGTTCGTTTCCTTGCACCGCTCACTATGACCGATGAGCAGATGGAGAAAGGCCTGGAGATCTTTGAGGCATCTCTGAAAGAGGCAATGGAAGCTTAAAGAAAAAGAATACAAAAATTACAGATCCGCTGTTCTGCCTGCAAGGATGCAGGAAAAAGGACAGCGGATTTTTGCTTGTTAGAGTGGGAAAAGAGGAGGTTTTATATGGAACAGAAATCGAAGTTTGATAAAGTAATGGGAGCCTGGGACATCCTGGTCATTGCTTTTGGAGCCATGATCGGATGGGGCTGGGTCATCAACTCCGGAGACTGGATCACAACCGCCGGTTTTGTCGGATCTATGATTGCCATGCTGATCGGTGGTCTGATGGTATTTTTTGTAGGACTTACCTATGCGGAACTGACTTCTGCAATGCCGCAGTGCGGTGGTGAGCATGTATTCAGTTACCGTGCCATGGGTCCTACCGGATCTTTTGTATGTACCTGGATGATCATTCTCGGATATGTGGCAACCTCTGCGTTTGAGGCCACTGCACTTCCGACTGTTATTACCTATCTGTTTCCGGATTTCAATCAGGTGTACCTGTATTCCATTGCAGGAAAAGATATTTATCTGACAACGATCATCCTTGGCGTTGGTGTTGCAATCCTGATCACGATCATCAATATCAAGGGTGCAAAAACAGCGGCCATTCTTCAGACCGTTCTGACAGCGATCATTGCCATCGCCGGAATCCTTCTGGTAGTTGGTTCCGCAGTAAACGGTGATGCATCCAATATTACAGGACAGATGTGGGAAAGTGGCGCCGGAAATACACTGGGAAGTGTATTCAAAGTTGCCTGCATGACACCATTCCTTTTTATTGGTTTTGATGTTATCCCTCAGGCAGCTGAGGAAATCAGTGTTCCTTATAAAAAGATCGGAAAGATCATGCTGTTGTCTATTTTCCTTGCAGTAGCCTGGTATCTGCTGATCATCTTTGCAGTCTGCTACATCATGCCGCAGAGTGCCATTGCACAGGAAATGAATTCCCAGAACGGACTGGTCTCTGCAAAAGCCATTGAGATCGCGTTCCGGTCACCGCTGATGGGTAAGGTTCTGATCATCGGAGGTTTATGTGGAATCATCACATCCTGGAACTCTTTCCTGATGGGTGGAAGCCGTGCCCTGTATTCCATGGGTGAATCCCTGATGATCCCGAAGATGTTCGGAAAGCTTGGAAAAAACAAAACGCCGGAAGCAGCCATTATCCTCTGCGGAATTGCCTGTGTGGCAGCGCCGTTTTTTGGAAGAGGCGTTCTGGTATGGCTGGTTGATGCTGCATCTTTTGGCTGTGTTATTGCCTATATGTTCGTATCTATTTCCTTCTGTATTCTCCGAAAAAAGAAACCGGAGATGGAAAGGCCTTATAAGGTAAAAGCTGGCGGCTTTGTTGGAGCCATGGCAGTGATCATGGCCGGATTTATGACACTTCTGTATATTATTCCCGCATCTTTTTCCGCGGCACTTGTATGGCAGGAGTGGGTCGTAGTAGGAATCTGGCTTGCACTTGGAGTATTCTTTTACTTCTATTCCAAGAGAAAATACGGCGAGGAATTTGGCCGTGATATCTTTATTGTAGACGAAACAAAAGCAGTACCGGAAGAAACGGTTGCACTTCCGGATGCAAAATATCCGGACAGACACTTTGTTATTACCGTTGGCTGTGAATACGGAAGCGGCGGACCGGAGATCGCACGTATGGTTGCGGAATATTTCGGAATTGAGTACTATGACCGTGACCTGGTGGACAAAGTCGTACAGGAAATCGGTGTTGACAAAGGACTGGTAGAGGAAGCCGATACCAGGATCGGCGTCCGCTATGCTTTTGATACTTCTTATGGTGTCCGCTATGCAAACCTTTCCAATCGTGTTATTGACGCCCAGTTCCAGGCAATCCACGAATTTGCAAAAAATTCCTGCGTCATCGTAGGCCGAAGCAGTGATTATATCTTAAAAGACAGTTCCGATGTAATGAACGTGTTTATCTATGCACCAAAAGAAGATGAGATTGCTTCCGTTATGAAGAGATCAGGATTAAACCAGCACAAAGCAGAGGAAGAATGGGAAAATGTGGAAAAATCTCAGCATGCAAGACACGAGTACATCACCGGAAAAAAACGTGGCTACCGTCATACCCGTGACATTCTCTTAAACAGCAGCCTCCTGGGCTGGGAAGCAACGGCACAGTTTATTGAAGAACTGGTGGAACGGAAATTTAATCTGACAGAAAATCTGGAAAAAGAAGCTTAAAATGTGAAAAATTATATCGAAAAAATACTCCATATATGAAAATATGGGGTATTTTTTTTGATAAAGATTCTATATTTGTTTTATGAAACAATAAAAATAAGAGTATGCAGCGAGTATATAATCCGGAAGGATTTGGAACACTGAAGGGACTCAAAATACAGAGGAGAATTTATGCTTGAAAAAAATATGAAACAGGTCAATCAGCTTATGACCAGGATCTACCGGTTATGTACAGTAGCGATTCTGGCACTGGTTGTGTGTTCCTGGACAGGGATTTTTGAATTTGGACAGGAATATACGATGATTATACTGATCGCTGAATTGATCATTGCTGTCACACCGGGAATTCTGATACGTTTTTTGCCGGATCGGCTGCTGAGAGACTATATGCTTTTTATGGCGGCGGTGCTTATCGGAATACTGGGAACGAATAATCATATAGGTGTATACATTACCTATGTGCTTGTTCCGATACTTGGGTGCCTGTATTTTGAACCGGAATTGGTGATAAAAACCGGAATTTTTTCGTATCTTGTGATGGTGGCTGCCGTATATATCAATTCTGCGGGAACTTATGACGTCCTGTATCTTGGAAGATCCCGCAATCAGATGTTTGTAGCTTATACTCTGGGTTTTACCATAGAATATGTGATCGTTATGGCTGTGCTGTATGATCTTGTAAAAAGGGCAAAGAAGATGATGGAGGAGCGGTACAGCGCAGAGGAAGAGAACCGGATGAAAACGGATATGTGGAAGATGATTACCGGATCGAGTATCTGAGAGAACATATCAAAGCTATGAAAGCAGCGGTGGAAGAAGATGGTGTAGGCCTGCTGGGATACACTTCCTGGGGCTGCATTGACCTGGTAAGCGCATCTACTGGTGAAATGAAAAAACGCTATGGATTTATTTATGTAGATAAAGATGATGAGGGAAACGGTACCTTAAAACGGACACCGAAGAAATCCTTCTACTGGTATAAGAAAGTAATTGAATCAAAAGGGGAAATTCTGTAAAGATTCCATAAAAAGTACCGGACAGAGATATTTTGATCTGCCCGGTACTTTTTATAGTTAGGTAATTGCGAAACATTACGCGTGAAAGTTTAAGAGAAGGGTACGACGGGTATCATACAGCAGCTTTGCTGGAGCTAAAGTCAAAAGGCTTGACAAAATCAGAAATTCTTATATAATTATCAATGGTAATTAACGAAGATAATTATATAAGGAGTTTTTTTATGACAAATGAAAAGATCAAGCGGATGTTTGATGCATTTTATCAGGCAAAGCGGATCCGAGATATGCTTCCGCCACTGCCCCAGGGGGTGATGCCATCCTACATACAGTATCTGGATGTGATCCATTCTCTGCAGCGGGAAAAAAAGGATATCCGGCTCTCTGATATCAGTGATGCCATGAACCTTCCGCGTCCGGGTGTCACCAGAACAGTGAAAGAAATGGAGGCAAAGGGATATCTTCAGAAACTTACGTCTCCGGATGACGGGCGCGTTACTTACATTTCCATAACAGAAAAAGGAGAGAGGCTTTCCAGGAAGTATGATCAGGATTATTTCAGCAGTCTGGCGCCCTATCTTTCAGAGATTTCCGAAGAAGAAGCAGACAGCATGATCCGGACCATCGGAAAATTCTATCAGATTATGTGTGACAGGAGGGAACATTATGACAAATGATAAGGCAGATTTTACCCAGGGAAATATCCTGAAGAAGCTGGTTGCATTTATGATGCCGGTACTCGGTGCGCTGATCCTGCAGGCTGCCTATGGTGCGGTCGATCTTCTTGTAGTTGGAAGATTCGGTTCCACATCCGGACTGTCAGCGGTTTCCACCGGAAGTCAGATACTGAATCTGGTTACCTTTGTAGTGATCCAGTTTGCTATGGGTATCACAGTTCTGATCGCACGTTATCTTGGAGAAAAAAGACCGGAGCAGATTGGCTCCGTTATCGGTGGGGCTGCGATCGTCTTTACCATGATATCTGTCGTGCTGTTTATTGTTATGGTAGGTTTTGCACATCCGATCTCCGTGCTGATGCAGGCACCGGAAGAAGCGGTAGCGCTGACTGCATCTTATGTACGGATCTGTGGCAGCGGAATTTTCTTTATTGTTGCGTATAACCTACTGTCTGCTATTTTCCGTGGCCTTGGTGACAGTAAATCTCCGTTGCTGTTTGTGCTGGTGGCATGTATTGTAAATGTGATCGGAGATCTGGTACTGGTAGCCGGGTTACATATGGATGCAGCAGGAGCAGCTATTGCTACGGTTTCTGCTCAGGCCTTAAGTGTTGTATTTGCAGTAGTTCTGCTGATAAAGAAGAAGCTTCCGTTTACCATTACAAAAAAAGATTTCCGGCTGAATCCTCAGTGCAGACGTTTTCTTAAGATCGGACTGCCGCTGGCACTTCAGGAATTCCTGACACAGATTTCATTCCTGGCCTTGTGCGCATTTGTCAATCGCCTGGGTCTGGAAGCATCCTCCGGTTACGGAGTTGCATGTAAGATCGTAAACTTTGCCATGCTGGTTCCAAGCTCCCTGATGCAGTCCATGGCCTCCTTTGTTTCACAGAACGTAGGAGCAGGAAAGCCGAAACGTGCGAGAAAATCCATGCTTACGGGAATTGGAGTTGGCCTGTCTGTGGGATGCCTGGTATTTATCCTGATCCTGCTGAAGGGTGATGTGCTGGCAGGATTCTTTTCAACAGATGCCGGCGTTATCCAAAAGGGCTTTGATTATCTGAAGGGGTTTGCTCCGGAGACACTGGTAACGGCTGTTCTGTTCAGTATGATAGGCTATTTCAACGGAAACAACCAGACCATATGGGTTATGGTCCAGGGCCTGATCCAGACGCTTCTGGTACGACTTCCAATGGCGTACTTTATGAGTATCCAGCCGGATGCTACCCTGACCAAGATCGGTCTTGCAGCACCGGTATCTACCACAGTGGGAATCATTCTGAACATCGGATTCTTTCTGTACTTCACCCGTGTGAAAAAAGAAATTGTTTCGGAAGAATGACCGGATAAAGGGATGTAAATGAGAGGGGTGATATGATATAATCAGAATCACCCCGGCAGAGGTGATGGTACTGACCCCTGAAATAGCTGCCGGAATCTTGACAGCTGTAAAGGAGGAGTACAGGATGATTTGCGGGATGACGTATTTTCAGATATGTCTGTATTTTTTGTTTTATTCTTTTGGAGGATGGGTCGTTGAAGTTATCTTCCATGCAGTAACCTTAGGAAAGGTTATAAACCGGGGATTTCTCAACGGTCCGGTATGCCCGGTGTACGGATTTGGTGTACTTTCCGTGTTTGCATTGCTTAATACGCTTCAGAGCGGCGGACATCAGATGAGTGAGGGAATGATCTTTCTGTTTGGAATCGTTCTTGCAACTGCGGTAGAGCTGGTTGCCGGATGGCTTCTGGATGTATGCTTCCATGCAAGATGGTGGGATTATTCTAATAAGCCGCTGAATTTTCACGGCTATATCTGTCTTGAGTTTTCTCTGATATGGGGACTTGCCATTGTGATGGTCGTAAAGGTTTTTCAGAAGTATGTGGAGCGTCAGGCTTCTCATACACCTTCCACACTGGAATGGGTTGTTATGGCAATTCTGTATGCGGTGTATCTGGCTGATCTTATTGTAACAGTGGCGGTGATCCGCGGACTGAATAAGAAGCTTACCCGACTGGATAAGGTACGTGCGGATCTGCGGATCGTGAGTGATAAGCTCAGTGATACGCTGGCAACAACTACCATTGATACAGCACAGAAGGTGGGAGAGGGAAAGGTTCAGGTTGCTCTTGCTAAGGCAGAGCTCAGAGATGCGACTGTGGCTCAGAGAGAAAAATCTGCCGAAATGCTTCGGATGAAGAAAGCGGAGCTTCAGGCACAGTTTGATGAGCTGTCAAGCTCTATCACAAACCATACGGTATTCGGCCAGGGAAGAATCATTAAGGCTTTCCCGGAGATGAAGCACAGAGATTATTTTGAACTGATCCAGGAGCTGAAGAAAAAACTCAGATAAGAAAAATGAAATGCGATAAAGAGGCAGCAGGAAATGTTGGAAATTTCCTGCTGCCTCTTTTAAAATATCAGAGTTTCAGTTTATCGGATTCTTTTTTTTATCATTGGTCCGATGATCATGGCGATGATCATTTTTATGAGATCTGCCGGGATAAACGGAATTACACAGATTCCAAGAGCTGCTTTGAAAGTGGAATCTGCAACGATGCAGAACCATACAGTTCCGAAAAGATAGCATACAATTGTTCCTGCGATCATACCAACGAGCTGGATCAGAGGCTTATGGCAGTTGTCAATTACCAGTCCGGCAATAACAGCCATAACGATAAAGCCGATGATGTATCCGCCTGTAGGACCGGCCAGCTTTGCAGGGCCGCCGGTAAATCCGGAAAATACCGGAAGACCTACAAGTCCAAGCAGAAGATAGATCAGATAGCTGATGGTTCCTTTTTTCCATCCGAGAAGATACAGGGACAGATAAATGGCAAGATTGGTAAATGAGATTGGAACCGGACCGATCGGAATGGACAGCGGCGCAAGAATACAGGTGACAGCTGCCATAAGAGCGGTCATGGTGATCTCGTAGGTTTTTGTACGTGGTGCAGAGACAGTATTTGTCTGATTCATATTAAAAGAGCCTCCTTTGAAAAAGGTAATATATTTACTGGTTCGGGTAAGCAATGAAATGCTGTAAGTGTGTATGACAGGTCATATGTCCATAAGGATGCTTACGCAGATTCAATCTCATAGGTGAATCCTGTATCCGTAATGGTTTTCAGAGTGTCTTCGATTCCCTGGCCACCTTCTGTAAGATAACCGGAAGCAAAAATAGAGTCTACAACACTGAGCAGTTTTTTTTCTTCGCCCTTGAAATAAACTTCTCTTCCGGCAGCACATCGGATATCGGCTTTAGGTACAAGAAGTCTTGCCAGGCAGAGGACTTTCATGCAGTATTCTGTTGTCAGCTGGGAAATATCTGCATTCCCGAGAGGAGTTCCCTTGATCGGAAGAAGAAAGTTGATCGGCAGTGCTTCCGGCTGGATCTCACGTAATTCCAGAAGCATGTCAACAACATCTGCTTTGCTTTCACCCATGCCAATGATACCGCCGCTGCAGATCTCGAAACCAAGTCCCTGAAGCATATGGATATTCCGAACACGCTGGTCAAAGGTATGTGTACTGCAGATATTATGATAAAAGGAACGGCTGCTGTTCAGATTATGGTTGATCCGGTCAAGACCTGCTTCTTTGAGCACTTTTGCCTGGTGCTCTGTGAGAAAGCCTATGGAGCAGCAGAGATGAGTTCCGTGTTCTTTCATTTTGCGGATCCTGCGGGCCAGCTCCTCGATCTCTTTATCTGTAAATTTCATACCACTCAGTCCGATACAATGTCTGGATAAATGATAATCATTTACGAAATCATTGTCCTGATATAATTTGTCTTCATCTACCCATTTGTATTTATCAATATCGGCAGTGGAACGACATGACTGGGCACAGTAGGCACAATCCTGGGAACAGTTACCGCTGCGGGCATTGGTAAGGATGTGGATGCTTACCCGGTTTCCCTTATATTTGTAACGTAAACTGCTGGCACGGTCAATCAGTGCCTCAAGTTCTTCGTCCGGAGTATCTAAAATTGCAATGGCTTCATCTCTGGAAAGCGATGGAGCTTCTTTTTCGTATGCTGCAGTGTTCATGTCAATACCTTCCTTTTGAGTTTTTTTGTACGGGTATCACTTTATCACATAGAAATATCTATTGTCAACCATAAGTATAAAATGAGTTTACAATTAAAAACTGTAGTATTAAGGTATTGCTTAGACTTATCGAAGCAGGGAATTTCCTTGATTCGGTTAAAATAATTCTCACTTCAATATCATATCTTTATAAAATCTTAATACGGAAGCAGAGACTTTTATACTATCTTTGAAAGTAGTTATATATAATAAAATGCATTACGAGGATAGCACTGTTAAAAGTATTGATAAGGAGTTCTGATCATTTATGCCGGAAAAATCATATAAGAAAAAACATATGACATCTTTTCAGCTGATTATCATGGGGTTTGCAGGAGTGATCCTTTTGGGAACCGTTCTGCTGATGCTTCCATTTTCTTCTGCGGAGAAGGTGATCACACCATTTCATGAGGCACTTTTTACAGCCACTTCGGCGGTATGTGTTACAGGTCTTGTGGTAAAGGACACTGGAAGCTACTGGTCCCTGGCAGGCCAGACGATCATTCTTGCACTCATACAAATAGGTGGGCTTGGAGTAGTGACTGTGGCTGCGTCTGTTTCCATTCTTTCCGGAAAGAAAATATCCCTCATGCAAAGAAGCACCATGCAGGATGCAATTTCAGCTCCAAAAGTCGGAGGAATCGTCAGACTAACAAGGTTTATTTTGAGGGGAACATTTTTGATCGAAGCTGCAGGGACGGTGTTGCTGCTGCCGGTTTTTATGGGAGATTATGGAAAAAAGGGAATCTGGATGTCAGTTTTTCATTCAATCTCTGCTTTTTGTAATGCCGGCTTTGATATTCTGGGGACAGATTCCAGTATGTTTCCATCGCTGACTAGGTATTCCGGAAATATACTTATAAATCTGGTAATTATGCTGTTGATCATTACAGGAGGAATCGGTTTTCTCACATGGGATGATATTTATACAAACAAACTGAACTTTAAACGCTACCGCATGCAAAGCAAGATCATTCTCATGACTACCGCATGTCTGATCTTATTTCCGACAGTTTTTTTCTATATCTGTGATCTGACAAAATTACCCATGGAAAAACGCCTGTTAGCAGCAGCGTTTCAATCGGTAACGACAAGAACTGCCGGATTTAATACTATAAACATTTCAGAGATGAGTGAGGCATCAAAAGCAGTTATGATATTGTTAATGCTAATTGGTGGTTCACCGGGATCTACAGCAGGTGGAATGAAAACAACAACTTTTTCAGTACTTATTTTAAATGCAATTGCGACATTTCGAAGTCAGGAAAATGCAGGAGCTTTTGGGCGAAGACTTGAATATCATGTGATAAAAAATGCAGCGACAATAGCCATGTTATATTTTGCCTTGTTCTTTGGCGGCGGAATAGCGATCAGTGTGTACGAAGGCCTTCCGCTTTTAAATTGTCTGTACGAAGCTGCTTCAGCTGTTGGTACGGTAGGGCTGACGCTGGGAATCACACCGGAACTTCATGTTTTTTCACAAGTCGTGTTGATCATACTGATGTATCTGGGACGTGTAGGTGGTCTGACCCTGATCTATGCGGTATTTTCCGGAAGAAATAAGGGAAATGCAAAGCTCCCTCTGGAAAAAATCACAGTTGGATAAGAAGGAGAAAAATAATATTATGAAAAATGTATTGCTTATTGGACTTGGAAGGTTTGGAAGACATATTGCCATGCAGCTCAATCAGCTGGGACATGAAGTTATGGCAGTTGACTGGAAGGAAGAAAGAGTGGACAAAGTACTGTCATTTGTGACGAATGCTCAGATTGGTGACAGCACCAATGCTGAATTTTTACAGTCCCTTGGAATTGGAAACTACGACATTTGTTTTGTGACCATTGGAGATAGCTTTCAAAATTCTCTTGAAACAACATCCCTTCTAAAAGAACTGGGTGCAAAATTGGTGATATCCAGAGCTGAACGTGATGTTCAGGAAAAATTTCTTTTACGCAATGGTGCCGATAAGGTAGTTTATCCGGAAAAGCAGGTGGCAAAATGGGCCTCCATCCGTTATACAGATGATCATATCCTGGATTATATGGAGGTGGATGCTTCCCATGCAATTTTTGAAGTGGAAGTGCCGGAAGAATGGGTTGGAAAAACAGTGGGTGGACTTGACATCAGAAAACGCTACAATATTAATATTCTGGCAGTAAAAAATGAAGAGGAATTCAGTATTGCAATTTCACCGGAAACATATTTTACAGAAAATGATAAATTACTGGTATTAGGAGAATACAGAGCTCTTCAGAAGTGCTTCCGCATATAGCTCATTGCCATGAAGAAAAAATTTTTGACCACAGAACTGCTGCGTGATATAATTCCAGTAAACAACAGCAGAAGGAGAATGAGCTTGAAAATGGAGGATACAGTAAAAAACAGAACCTGTTCGAAACGGCCATTTGCATGGTATGTGGAAAAACCGTCTGCAAAAGATTACTTGCTGACGGTTTTTATATTTGCAGTATGCACTTTGATTGGCCTGCTGTTTCAGAAGCTGGATTTTACAGATACGAATATTGTAACGATATACATTCTGGGTGTGTTGATCACTTCCATCGTGACAGATGGTTATCTTTGCAGTGTAGCAGGCTCCTTTTTAAGTGTATTCTTATTTTGTTTTTTCCTGACGGAGCCAAGGATGTCTTTTGAGACATATGCGGTGGGATATCCGGTGACATTTTTCATAATGCTTATTTCATCCGTACTTACAGGAACCCTTGCGGCAAAGCTGAAAATGCATGCAAAGCTGTCTTCACAGATTGCCTTTCGCACACAGGTTCTGTTTGATACGGATCGTCTGCTGCAAAAGGCAAAAAGTGAGACAGAAATCCTCGGAGTTACCTGTACACAGCTGATACGCCTGTTAAACCGCAGCATCACGGCATATGTTGTGGAAAATGGAACTTTATCAGAAGGAAAGCTTTTTTCCGGGGAAAAAGAGAGCACAGAGGATTTTCTGACACAGGAAGAACAACAGGCGGCCAGATGGACTTATGAAAACAGACAGCGTGCCGGCGCATCCACACAGTATTTCTCACAGGCAAAATGCTTATATCTGGCAATTCGAAGCGGGAATAATGTTTATGGCGTAATCGGGATCCCTCTGCAGAAAGAAACACTGGACTCTTATGAATACAGCATCCTGCTGTCTGTAATAAATGAATGTGCACTTGCAATGGAGAATGTACAAAATGCCATAGAAAAAGAAAAAAATGCGGTTTTAGCAAAAAATGAGCAGCTGCGTGGCGATCTTCTTCGGGCGATCTCCCATGACCTGCGTACTCCGCTTTGTTCTATTTCCGGAAATGCAGATATGCTTCTCAGTAACAGTGACCGTCTGGATGAAGCTACAAGGTATCAGATCTACACGGACATTCATGAGGATTCAGAGTGGCTGATCGGAGTTGTGGAAAATCTGCTTTCCATTACCAGGCTCAATGATGGAAGATTGAAGTTTAAATTTACGGATCAGCTTTTGGATGAGGTAATAGCAGAGTCACTCCGGCATGTCAGCCGGAAGCATGATGCGTATAAGATCGTGGCGGACTGTGAAGAACTTGTTCTTACACGTATGGACGTGCATCTTATTATACAGGTTCTGGTAAATTTGATCGATAATGCGATAAAATATACGCCGTCAGGCTCTGTCATCAGCATTCGGGGGTTCAAAAAAGCCGGGAAAGCACAGGTAAGCGTGGAAGATAACGGCCCCGGGATCCCGGATGAAATGAAGCCACATATTTTTGAGATGTTTTATACAGGGAAAACAACCGTTGCAGACAGCCAACGGAGTCTGGGGCTTGGCCTGGCACTTTGCCGCTCTATCATAGAAGCTCACGATGGAACACTGGTTCTTTCGGATCATGCTCCGCATGGATGTAATTTTACTTTTACTTTACCATTAAGCGAGGTGACATTAAATGAATAAGACATTAATTCTGGTGGTTGAGGATGACAGACCCATACGGAACCTGATCGTTACCACTTTAAAAACACATGACTATAAATATCTGGCTGCAGAAAATGGGGCTTCGGCCATTTTGGAGGCTTCATCACACAATCCGGATATCGTTCTTCTGGATCTGGGCCTTCCTGATATGGAAGGAGTAGAGGTAATAAAGAAAATCCGTACCTGGTCGAATATGCCGATCATCGTGATCAGTGCCAGAAGTGAAGATATGGACAAAATAGAGGCACTGGATGCGGGTGCAGATGATTATATCACAAAACCATTTTCAGTAGAAGAATTACTTGCGCGTATCCGTGTCAGCCAAAGGCGGCTTGCCATAACGCAGTCAGGAAAACAGCCGGAAACATCTGTTTTTGAAAATGGTGGATTAAAGATAGATTACACGGCTGGCTGCACATTCTTGAAGGACAGAGAACTGCATCTGACGCCCATTGAGTATAAGCTGCTCTGCCTTTTATCCCGTAATGTTGGAAAAGTATTGACACATACATATATTACTCAGCAGATCTGGGGACGCTGCTCGGAAAACGATGTTGCTTCTCTCAGGGTTTTTATGGCAACACTGCGGAAAAAACTGGAGCTTGAAAAAAACGGTGTACAATATATCCAGACGCACATAGGAATTGGATATCGCATGCTCAGGATCGAGAAACCTGAGCAGGAAACCAAAAAAGATAGCATTAATCCTCAAACGATAATATAATCATCTCATATGATGACAGTTTCTATAGTAAAGATCACAGAAAAGGACGGAAACAGACGATGAAGATCCTGGGGATTGATATCGGCACAACAACAGTCAGTGTCGTAATGACAGACACAGAAACGGGAAAGCTGCTTGCAAAGGAAACAGTGGAGCATAATTCTTTTCTGCGGAGCAGTAAGCCGGAACAGAAGCTGCAGGATCCGGAACGGATCTATGAGATCGTCCGGGAGCTTCTTATAAAGCAGCAGAAGGAGAATGGTTTGCCAGATGGAATAGGGTTTACAGGGCAGATGCATGGAATGCTGTATGTGGATGCTTCCGGCAAGGCAGTGAGTCCTCTCTATACCTGGCAGGATGGAAGCGGAGAGATTCCGCTGGAAAACGGAAAAACCTGTGCAGAGCTTTTGCAGGGAGTAGGTGCGGCGGCGTCCGGATATGGTGTAGTGACACATTTTTATCTTCAGAAGAAAGATCAGATCCCGAAGGATGCTGTAAGGATGACGACGATCAGTGATTATATTGCTATGCGGCTGTGTGAAAATACTGTCCCTGTTATCGGACTTGACATGGCGGCAAGCTGGGGCTGCTTTGACCTGCGAAAACAGGAGTTTCTGTATGAAGCCCTGGAGCAGGCCGGCGTAGATACTTCTTATCTGCCGGAAGTAAGAAAGGGACATTTTTTTATCGGAGAAACAAGAGCCGGTGTGCCGGTAATGGGATCGATCGGTGACAATCAGGCGAGTCTGTTTGGTTCCGTCCGGAATCTTAAAGATACCGTGCTCCTGAATGTAGGAACCGGCAGCCAGGTTTCCTTAGTGACAGAGAGGTTTATAGAATGCAGCGGCAGTGTGGAGCTTCGCCCCTGTACCGAAAACAGCTATATCCTCGTGGGAGCTTCCCTGTGTGGTGGTCGTGCGTATGCGATGCTGGAACAGTTTTACAGAGAAGCTGCAGAAACTGAAGAAAGACTGTATTCCCGGATGCAGGAGCAGGCAGAAAAATTTGTTGAAAAATACGGAAAAGAAGCTGCATGGAAAGTAGATACAGCTTTTTCAGGGACAAGAAGTGATCCGTCTCACAGGGGCATGATCGCAGGGATCGGTGTAGAGAATTTTCATCCTGGTGCACTGACGGTCGGTGTGATCTGTGGGATTCTTAACGAACTGCATGAGCAATATGAGCAGATGTGTCAGCTCACCGGAAAAAAGGCCACACGCCTGACTGGCTCCGGAAACGGAATTCGCCGAAACTCGCTGATGAGAAGACTGGCAGAAGAAATGTTCAAAATGCCGATGGAGATTCCTGAATATGAAGAAGAGGCTGCATATGGAGCTGCACTTACTGCGGGAAAGTTGGTTGCGGCAATGTAAGAAAAATTCTGTTTGACTTTTTGAAAAAGAGGCAATATAATTACAGGGAACGAGTGGCAAGTAAGCGTAAATCCAGTTTACCGGCTACTCGTTTTCATTTTACAAAAATGAATATCGCCATGAAAAAGTGTGTAGCGTGTCAGCGTAAGTCCAGCTTATATGACAGGGTGCGCACTTTTTTTGTGCCAAAAAGAAAGGAGTTAAAACAAAATGGCGGAAAGCAACAAGATGAAGGATATGCCGGTAAATAAGCTGATGATCCAGATGGGAATCCCGATGATCCTATCTATGGCATTGCAGGCAGTCTATAACATTGTAGACAGTGCATTTGTGGGAAATATGAAAGTAGGCAGTGAGGCAGCACTAAATGCTTTGACACTGGTATTTCCGGTGCAGATGCTTATGGTGGCAGTGGGGATTGGAACCGGTGTAGGAACCAATGCACTTCTTGCAAGGACACTTGGACAGGGAAACAGTAAAAAAGCTGCAAAGGTAGCAGGAAACAGTCTGTTTTTGGGAGTGATCATTTATGTGGTTTGCTTATTGTTTGGTATCTTTGGGGTGAAAGCATATATTTCATCGCAGACAGTAGATACAGAAGTACTTGAGATGGGGGTCAGCTATCTGAGGATATGCTGCGTAATTTCTTTTGGTATTATTTTCTTTTCTCTATTTGAAAAGTTACTCCAGGCAACAGGCCGTTCTCTTTATTCCACAATTGGTCAGGTGGTTGGAGCGGTTGTAAATATCATCCTTGATCCGATCATGATCTACGGTATTGGACCTTGTCCGGAAATGGGAGTGAAAGGCGCAGCCTACGCAACTGTAATTGGACAGGTAGCGTCAGCAGTATTACTGTTCATTTTTCATATCAAATTAAATAAGGAATTCGAGCATGGGGCGAAATACATGAAGCCAGATGGCGAAATTATCAAGGAAATCTATGCAATCGGACTTCCGGCAATCATTGCTCAGGCGCTGATGTCCATTATGGTTTATGTAATGAACCTGATCCTGAAGTTCAATCCGTCAGCACAGACGGCCTATGGTCTGTTCTATAAGGTACAGCAGTTTGTTTTGTTTCTTGCTTTTGGTCTGCGAGATGCAATCACCCCAATCATTGCATTTGCTTATGGAATGAGAAGCAAGAAGAGAATTCAGGATGGGATCAAATATGGTCTGATCTATACAATTGTGTTAATGATTCTGGGAATTGCAATCACAGAGATTTTCCCTGGGGCATTTGCAACGCTGTTTAATGCGGGACAGTCGAGAGAATATTTTATCGGAGCAATGAGAGTGATTTCTATAAGTTTCCTGTTCGCAGGAATCAATGTTGCTTATCAGGGCATTTATCAGGCACTGGATGGTGGTGTGGAATCGCTGGTTATCTCGCTTTTGAGGCAGCTTATTATTATCCTGCCGCTGGCTGGAATCTTTTCTATGCTTGTCAGAAATGATCAGATGGGAGTTTCACTGATCTGGTGGGCATTTCCGATCACTGAAATAGTTTCCTGTTTTGTAGGATATGTATTTTTAAAGAGAATCAGAAAAAATAAAGTAGATGTTTTGAATTAAGGAGGAACTGGAAATGGTGAAAAGAATCATTACGATCAGTAGAGAATTTGGAAGCGGCGGACGCTTTATCGGAGAAGAATTAGCAAAAAAATTGGGACTCGCTTATTATGATAAAAACATTATCAATGAGATCGCAGAAAAGTCTGGTTTATCTCCGGAATATATTCAGGAAAGTGCGGAACTGTCTCCGAAAAAAGGCTTGTTTGCATATGCATTTGCCGGACGTGATATCACAGGAAAATCAGTAGAAGACATGGTGTATGAGGCACAGAGAAAGGTTATCTTAGAACTGGCTGATAAGGAATCTTGTGTAATTATCGGAAGAAATGCAGATTATATTCTGAAAGATAGGGATGATGTACTGAATGTATTTATCCATGGGAATATGCCGGAAAAAACACAGCGTATTATGGGTTTATATAATGTAGGAGAGAAGGAAGCTGTCAAAATGATGGCAGATACAGATAAAAGGCGTATGACGAATTATAATTTTTACACCGATCAGAAATGGGGAAAGGCCAGTAATTATACGTTGTGTCTGAATAGTTCACAGCTTGGATATGACAGATGTGAGAAGCTTGTTATAGAATGTAGTAAATAATGAAATCCTCATGGTGAAAGTGGATTAAAGAAAATGTGATGAGAGCATTCATGAGTAAGTAGCGAAAGCGGATTGCGAATGTCCTATTTAATAACGTACACGGATGTAAATGGATATCTGATCCCGAATCTCACCTATAAATCCGGTGAGCAGATGGAGCAACTTGGCAAGTATGGTTTTCTTCGCAGAGATTATCTGAAGAACCATCGAAATTCAATCTATCAGGTGATGCTTCTGCAGGACACCATTGGAGAGCATCTTCTGGAAGTGGACAAGGCAGCCAGAGAACGGGAAGAGGTAATTCTGAAACAGTTGGAAGAAAAAGAACCACTGCCGGATAAAGAAGCAGATCAGATGGCATGGGTAAGAGCTGCTAATCAGCACAGAACAATTGCGGAAGAGATTATTCTCAAGGAATTGATTTATGTTTAACAAAGTTGAAGTTTGTAACTGAGGATTGAACAGGTAATTGGACAGATTAAAAATTTATTGAAAAAAGAATAAAATGTTTAGAGAAGGCGTGAGTGATAGAGATATTACTTACGCTTTTTCTTTTGAACTGAAAAGGAGGATGGGAGTATGGCACAGATTTTTCGTGTAGAGAGAACTAAGAATTTTACGGTAATGAGTAATCACCATTTCAAGAATAAGAATCTGACATTGAAAGCGAAAGGTCTATTATCGTTGATGTTAAGTTTGCCAGATGACTGGAATTACAATATGCAAGTGCAGTGAATATAATGCGTATGAACATGAAATTTTAAATATTATGAAAACAAAATTTGGTTGATTAACCAGGTAAAAGTGATATACTGAATGCATAAGAAAAGAAACCGTGTGGAATTACAGTTTTGTTTTCACACGGTTTTTTAGAAAATAAGAGTTAGATATTACTAACATGAACACTGGCAGTTTTTTTGAAAATGAAAAAGAGGACGGATTTCTATGAGAATATTGATTTATGGTGCAGGTGTGATTGGATCCTTGTATGCGGTCTTATTTGCAGAAACTGGTTATGATACGAGTATTTATGCCAGAGGTAAAAGACTTGAGTTTTTAAAGAAAAATGGACTGCTTTATAAGAAAAACCAGAAGATAAGGCGGGCAGAAGCCACGATTCTTGGAGAATTGTCAGATAATGATGCTTACGATTTTATTTTGCTAACTGTCAGGGAAAATCAGCTATATGAAGCACTTGCTGAATTAAAAAATAATAAAAGCAATATAATTGTTACAATGGTAAATTCATTGGACAGTTATAAAAAATGGGAAGATATTGTTGGAAAAGGGAGAATATTGCCTGCTTTTCCAGGAGCGGGCGGAAGTATAAATAATGATGGTATCCTTGATGCAGCACTCACTCCAAGAATGATTCAGCCGACAACATTTGCAGAAATATCAGGAAATAAATCCGAAAAGACAAAGCAGTTTTCGAAGATATTGAGGCATGCTCATATACCATATCAGAAAGTAGTGGATATGCATATGTGGCAATTATGTCATCTTGCCATGGTGGTGCCGATTGCAGATGCATATTACGAAGCAGATTGCCCGGAAAGAGCGGGAAAAGACTGGAAGATTATGAAGAAAACAGCAAAAAAATTGAAAAGAAATTTTAGCTTTTTGCGAAAACAGGCAGGTAGGCTGTCACCTTGTAAAATGAATATTTTTCGTTTTTTACCACTGCCAATTATGACGATTATGCTTGCTGTTACATTCGAAAGTAGCTTCGGAGATAAATTTATGTATCAACATGCCAGGAAGGCACCAGATGAAATGAGGGAGCTGCATAAGCAATTTTATGCTTACATGAAAAAACTAAAGGAGGCCAGATATGAAATTTTATGAAAGTGGAGACAGTAGTAAACCAGTGATATTTTTATTTCCTGGTACCTGTTGCCTGTATAGTAGCTTTGATCATATACTGGATAGATTACATTCTTATTTTTACACGGTAACAGTTTCTTATGATGGATTTGATCCAAATGAGAAAACAGAATTTTATTCAATGGAAGATGAATGCGAAAAGATTGAGCAGGAAATCAAGAAAAAGTATGATGGAAGAATTAAAGCAGCGTATGGGTGTTCCCTTGGAGGAAGTTTTGTATCCCTTTTGATTCAGCGAAAAAGAATTCATATAGATCATGGCATCATTGGGAGCAGTGATATGGATGAAGCTGGTCAGTTTATGGCAAAAATTCAGTCATCTGTAGTTGTGCCGATTATGTATAAAATGGTGCATACTGGTAAATTGCCTAAATTTATGCAAAAGAAAATAAATGAAGCAGATAAATCAAAGAAAGAAATGATTGATGGATTTTTAAATATGTTCGGCATTGAGCAGGGAGGAAATCCATGGATTACGAAACAGAGTGTTTATAATCAGTTTTATTCTGATCTGGTTACGAAAGTCCAGCATGAAATTGATGTGCCGGGAACTACGATACACGTGTTTTACGCAACAAAGATGGGCAGAAAATATGAAAAGAGATATTGTACTTATTTTAAAAATCCGGATATTCGGAGACATAACATGCAGCATGAAGAACTGTTTTGCTGTCATAGTGCAGAGTGGGTGGAAGAAGTAAGAAAGGCAGTGGAAGGCGACAGATAATGAAAGAAAAAGTGAATGTGACAGGTGTGCCGGAAACGATGGTACAGACCCTGTATGCAAGAGCAAAAGAAACAAAAAAACAAAATGCAAAGATCAAAGATGAGATTGCAGTAGAACTTGTGGAAAAGCTGGACTATGACTTTTCTATAGCAGATAAAGATAACGCTATGAACTATGGTGTGATTGCAAGAACAATTGTATTAGACCGGATGCTTGAGCAATATTTGAAGAAGCATGAAAATACAGTTGTCGTAAATATTGCATGCGGACTGGATACCAGATGCTACCGGATGAAGGGAAAATATCTGCGCTGGTATAATGTAGACCTTCCGGAAACAATGAAAATAAGGAGCCAGTTCCTTACCGAAACTGATCCGGTGTATCAGATTGCAAAGTCTGCAATGGATGATTCCTACATAGATGATATCGATTATCACGGTAAGAATATTCTGGTAATAATCGAAGGACTTACAATGTATTTGTATGAGAAAGATATCAGGAAGATGTTTTCTATTATTGATAAATCATTTCAGAAAGTTACAGTAATGGTCGAAACCATGTCACCCTTTGTTGTAAAGCATATGAAAGAGAAATCCATAGAGGGAAGCAATGCAAAATTCACATGGGGAGTTAAGAACAGAAAGGAGCTGCAAAGAATCATACCGGCATTTTCTGTTCGGCAGGAAGTCAGTCTTGTTGAAGGAATGAAAGAGCTTATGCCTGTTTATTGTGTAATAGGTAAGATTCCGGCTGTTCGGAATATCTCAAATAAAATAATAGTTTTGGAGAAACGTGGCCGATATTAAGGAGATGATACAAATGAAGAAAAGACATTTTGATGTGGAAACAGATGGATTTTATGGAGCATATTGGAAATGTAAAACAGGCTCAGACTGTGCAATGATATCAATGATCGGAGATGATCCAGAGGATTATCTGGCGCGTACATCCGTGAAATGGCTACATAAACTCGGCGTAAATGTGATGACGATGTCACCTGGAAAAAAGGATTATGGACATCATAATTATCCATTGGAACGTATAGAGAAAGCAATCAATTGGTTAAAAATGAATAGTAATCAGAAGATAGGAATTGTCGGGGCATCTACTACAGGAACACTTGCATTGACTGCCGCTTCTTATTTTGAGGATATTACATTAACGATAGGTCTGACACCGAGTGATTTTATCTGGCAGGGGTTTATGCAGGGCAAAAAAGATGGCTGTAAGGAATGGCCGATTGAAGGAGAAGCTCTTTTTTCTTACAAAGGAGAACCCCTTCCGTTTGCTACAAACATCCGGATTACTGGCATGTGATTAAGAAAGAAACAAAACGGACCGGTGATATGATTAATTCGAGAAAACTGTTTGATGATTCGGAAACAGTTCATGCAATTACAGAAGAAATGATCAAGATTGAAAAAATTTATGGAACATTATTGTTAATTGGCGCTGAAGATGATGTGTTGTGGGATACTGCAAAATATATCCGACGTATGAAGCAGTGTATGAAAGAACATCCACACACATGCAGGCTGGAGTATGTTATTTATGAGCATGGAACCCATTTCGTTTTTCCGGAGAGTATGTTAAGGACGATGTTGCCAGTTGGTTCTGGAATTTTTATGAAACTGGCATTTCAGGCAGCAAGAAACATCCGACACCATACACGTTATAATCTCATCTTTGACAGTTGATTAGTTAAAAAAGTGCCACAAGCCCTGTAAGGGGTGTGGCACTTTGAGAGTATGAAACTTTTTCTGTAAAATAATGTTTATAAGGTTCTTCTATGATACAATAAATATCATTAGGAGGGCCTT
>NZ_WQQB01000035.1:0-6730 GCF_018785565.1 Blautia sp. MCC283
TGTCTTATTATAATGACTGCAAAAACAGGAATGAAGGATTTCACTGAGCATCACACCATTCGGTGCATAGAACTTCACCAAAGTCATTCCCCGATAGATCATGTCCGACAATCCATAAATAATCATCAGATTATTCATCTCCCGGTGCATCTTTGGCACATTCAGCTGGTTGTTATAAATGCTCAGATAACTCAATGCATATGCCATATCTTCATTGATTTTCTCCTGGCATTCCATATCCAGTTCTTCTAACACAATCTGATTTTCCAAAATCAATTTCTGATAGCTTGTCATCAATTCTTTAATATCAGTATAATGTCTTTCGATTGTAACTTCCAGATAATCCTGTGCATGACTTGCCATCTGGAAGGTAATTTCTTTCATTGATTTAACTGCATAATCTCTGTCTGTCATCAGTTTCAAAATCTCCTTATCATCATCACACTAACTGGCGGTCTTTCAGACCAGTTCGCTTTCCCCATGATTTTGATGGGAAGCAATTACTTACTACAACTTGCAGAAGCGGATATCCAAAAGGCATTGTGGGAGCTGCCTTTGCTGACCGGAATCCATCTTCTTATGTAAAACCTGCAGGAATATAAAGGGAAAGTGACTATCCCTGCCGGTTAATAATCCAAATAATATCGTCTATACCAATCTCTCCTTATGCTGTTTTTCTCTCCATAAACCATTTATCCACTTCGTAAAACAAGTGGCTTTCCTGCCCTTGTATCATACAGGTGTACATCATTCCTACACCGCCTGCCTTTCTGCTGGCGCATCGCTCGATTTTCAAAATTCTGTCAATGCTATACTTTCTTCCATCCTCCCATGTAAAAAATATGGGAACCAGCTGTCCGTCTTTCCGAAACTCTGCCACTACATCTACATATACTTTGTTCATGCCGACACCTCACTATAAAATCTCAATTGCTCTTGGCGATGCCGGGATTCTGCGGATATATCCATTTTGCTCCAACTGCTTGATTCTGGAAAAAGCAGATGATGTTGATTTCACCCCGATCAACTCTCCAAATTCCCGGACTGTCGGCGGGTATCCATGCTCCTTCGTATAATCCAAAAGACACTGATAACTTTCTTTCTGTTTTCTGGTTAATGTTTTTTTCAAATCTATCCCTCCAATTACCCATGAAAATAACTGTGTGGATGGATCGTGTGCGTACCAGCGTCTAAGTGGGATAAGACTTTATCTTGATACATTGCCGCTCGCTGTATACTGAAATAACCAAACCGTCGTCTGATCTCATCTACAGTACGATCCAGCTTCTCTAACTTTTCCTTTTTCTCCTGATTTCCAAATAAATCCAACTGCACGGGAATATCATCTAACACAAGATCCGCAGCTCGGATTCCCAGGCTTCTAATGGGATGTTCCCATTTATAATTATCTTTAAATAGCTGAAATGCTGCAGTTACAATCTCGTTTGTAATATTCGTTGGCTGTCGTAAATGTATCTGTCTGGAAAAACTATACAATCCATTATCTCGAACTGTAATTTCTACTGTTTTGCATTTAAATCCATGTTTCCGCAATCGTGCAGCTACACTTTCTGCCAATGCTATTTGAATGATCCAGACATCCAGATCATTTTCCAGATCTCTCGGTGTTGTGGTGCCATTACCTATCGACTTTACTGGTGCTTCATACCCTTCCTTGCAAACCGGATCTTCATCCCAGCCATTTGCGAAAGTCCATAATACATTTCCTATTTTTCCAAAATGGCTCTCTAACAACTTTTCGTCTGATTCCGCAAGTTGCCCGATTGTCCGGATTCCAAGTTTTTGCAATTTCTTATTTGTCTGCCTTCCGACATAAAGCAAATCTGATGCTGGAAGCTGCCATATCCTGTCTTTATAATTTTCTCGATTAAACTCTGTGATTGCATCCGGCTTTTTGTAATCTGAACCAAGTTTCGCATAAATCTTATTCCAGGAAATTCCGATACTTACCGTTACACCCAGTTCGTATTTAATCCGATGGCTGATTTCTCTTGCAATCGTCATTCCGCTTCCTTTCAGATTTCTGCTGTCCGATACATCCAGCCAGGCTTCATCAATCCCATATGGCTCGATCTTGTCCGTATACTCCGAATAGATTTCTCTTGCCATCTGTGAAAATCTCAAATACAAGTCCATTCGTGGTGGCACAAAAATGATTTCCGGACAAATCTGTTTTGCCTGCCATAATGCCATTCCGGTCTTTACACCTTTTCGCTTTGCAATATAATTTGCTGTTAGCACTATTCCATGCCGAGCTTCCGGATCACCGCCAACTGCAAGAGGCATTCCGGCAAATTCCGGATGATGCAGCATTTCTACACTGGCATAAAAACAGTTCATATCACTATGCAGGATCACACGCTCACTCAAACTTTTCACCTCCCAGCTGCTTCTTTCAACATGATGTTTTATCAATTTCTGTATGTTTAGTATATATCGACATTTTGGAGATAGTCAAGTAACATCTTGGTTGTATTTTCTCCATTTCGGAGATTATTGTTGATTTTATTTCTAACATACGGTATAATGCATATAGAAAATTCAAATAGAAATGAGGCGAACAAATGCACGATTTCGGGGAAATATTAGCAGAAAATAGAAAAAAGAAAGGATACTCTCAATCAGATCTGGTAGACCTGCTTTCTCAGGAAGGTATTCAGGTCACTACAAAAGCAATCTCCAAATGGGAGACCAATGCACGAGAACCAGCTTTACATGTTTTCCTGACACTTTGCCAGTTACTTGATATCGAAGATATATATGAATCCTTCTTTGGAGAAAACCCCTATAACATTATGAGTGGATTGAATGAAGAAGGCAGAAATAAATTGATTGAATTTGCTGATATTTTAAAAGCTTCTAAAAAGTTTTCTCCACTATCTGCAAAGATTATCCCATTCCATCATCCTGTAGAAATTACCTGGGAACCAGTTTCTGCTGGTACTGGAAATTACCTGGAAGATTCTGTAAAAGAAACCTATGACGTAGGACATCTTGCTCCTGAGCAGACTGACTTTGGTGTACGGATCTCCGGTGATAGTATGGAGCCACTTTATCATACAGATGATGTTGCATGGATTCAGAAAAAAGATTCTCTTGCTAATGGTGAAATTGGAATCTTCTATCTCAACGGCAATACTTACATCAAGGAATTACACGATGAGCCAGATGGTGTTTATCTGATCTCTTTAAATCAAAAATATCGTCCTATCCAGGTTTTGGAATCTGACTCTTTTAAAATTTTTGGAAAAGTAATCGGGAAATGCAAAGGTGCAGAAATTCCGGGATTTCATTAGATTTCAACAGCAGGTTCATGATCCTGCTGATAACAATAAGCAAAGGAAGTGATTGAATGGCAATCAATAATACATTAAAAGATATTCGTGAAGAACGGAATCTCATTCAAGCAGATTTGGCTGAAGCCATAGGTTCCTGCAGCCAGACTATAGGCCGCATCGAACGTGGAGAACGTAATCCCTCTCTTGAGATTGCAATCCGGCTGGCCCGTTACCTGAAAGTGCCTGTAGAAGATATTTTTCAAGTTGAAGACTGAAGCATAACAGCCGAAAAACCGAGGAGTAAAATCCCCGGTTTCCCTTTTGCTCAAAAATCACTGTAAACCACTTACATTTTCTTCTTTTCTGCCTGCTCCATCAATCAGGTCATAACTCATATCCAAAAAGTCCAGTATCTTTGCTTCACTGAACGAACCATCCAGTAAAATCGTAATCCAGTGCCGCTTGTTCATATGGTATCCAGGTAAAAATCCATAAGTCTGAATAATCATGCTGGTCATTTCTGGATCGCACTTTACATCCATGATGTCAACCAGATCATTTCCCTCTAATCCCAGTTTCGATTTTTCAACCGTCATGATCACTGCATACCATTTCCCATTCTTATGTCGAAGTACTGCACTGTCCGGTAGTTTACTCCATAAATATTCCGGAATCGTGCCATACTGTTTCTGCACATATTCAAAAATTTCTTCTTTCTTCACAATCTATTCAACTCCTGATTCTTCTGATATCCTGCCCCTAATCATACCACATTTTTGTATGCCATACTACCTGCCAAATTCTTTTGCATTTCTCTTATTCTTCTGACTTTAGCTAATAGAGGGGTAAAACAGCAAGGACAGGAAGTGAGGATACACTTCCGGGAAATCCCAATTTAGGGAACCCTGCCCTAAATTGAAAAAAGCTGAAAGCAACGATACTACTACCTTCTCAGAAAGGAGAACACGCCAATGGCTGAAAGAAAGAGAAGCAAAGAAATCCATTTCTATGTCACAGAAGAAGAACGGAAGCTTATCCGCAGAAAGATGATTGAATCAAAGACCAAAAACATGGGAGCTTATCTTCGTAAAATGGCAATCGACGGTTACATCGTCAACACCGATACTACTCCACTGAAGAAACAGTATGAGGAAATGCATAAGATTGGTGTGAATATTAATCAGATTGCGAAAAAAGTAAACAGCACCGGAGATCTATATCCGGAAGAAATGCAAGAATTGAAAGAGATGGTGAAAGAATTATGGCGTATCTTAAGATCTTCCCCATTAAAGTAACAGACAAGAAAGCTCTGGACTATATTACGAATCCTGATAAGACTGATGAAAAACTGTTAGTTTCCAGTTTTGGCTGTTCCCCGGAAACTGCAGATCTTGAATTTTCTATGACAAGAGAAATGGCAAAAAAGAATGGAATGGACAAAGGTGATAACCTGGCATTTCATCTGATCCAGTCATTTAAACCTGGAGAAGTTGATGCCGAAACTGCCCATCGCTTAGGGCAACAATTTGCAGACGAAGTACTGAAAGGAAAATATGAATACGTGATTAGTACCCATGTTGACAAAAACCACATTCATAACCACATCATCTTTAATGCAGCAAGTTTTGTTGATCATCACAAATATATTTCCAATAAGCGGAGCTACCATAAAATCTGCCGGATCAGTAATCGTATCTGCCATGAAAATGGACTTGCCACCAGTATGCCAACCGGAGAAAAAGGTAAAAGCTATAAAGAGAACATGGAATACCATCGTGGCACCAGTTGGAAAGCCAAGCTACGTGTTGCAGTTGATAAAGCAATCTGGACTTCCATCAACTATGAGGAATTTCTACAAAAAATGCAGTTAGCCGGATACGAAATCCGCCAAGGAAAGCACCTATCCTTCCGTGCGCCTGAACAGAAAAACTTCACTTATATGAAATCTCTCGGAAGCTATTATTCAGAAGAAAATGTTCGCATTCGCCTGGCTAAAAATCGTAACAAAGTGAAAACTCCGAAGCATCTGTCCAGAGAAGCTCGCCTGTATATCAATATTTCCACTTATGTTACGACCGGCAATCGAGAAGGATTTGAACGATGGGCAAAGCTCAATAATCTGAAAGAGGCAGCCCGCACCTTTAACTATCTTTCCGAAAATAACCTGTTGAATTATGAGGATTTCAAGCAGCATGTATCTGACATTGAAGTTTCTGTGAAAGTTGCCGACCAAAAAATAGCACAAATCAACAGTGAGCTGAGCACACAGAAAGTCATTCAAAAGCACTGTGATTCTTATCGGCTCTGCCGAAAAGTGATTGAAGATTGCAAATCTGCTAAAAATCCAAAAGCTTACCGTACCAAGCATCAGGCAGAATACCAGCTACACGATTCACTAAAAAAAGAGCTTCAGGATCTCGGCGTTACCAAAATCCCAAGCTCTAATAAAATCCAGAAGCAGATTGAAAATCTTGAATCTGAACAGGCTGCTACCGTCCGAGAAAAACAGGAGCTGCAGAAAAAGCAAAAGACACTTGATATCATTCGGCAGAATTTCACATCACTGCTTAATGCTCCAGAGATGCAAGTTCCCGTATCAGGAAAAGAGCTAGCTCTTTAAAAAGAAGAGGTACCTACTTAACGGTGCCTCTTCCTTTCCATCTAATCTATTCTTGCGCTACCCTATCACACTCGCACCCAAAAGTAGTCCACGCATACTTATTTCAATCAAAAAAGAAAAAGAGCATATGAATTTGATTGATTCCATACACTCTATATTTATAATCTTCATACTTATTTTGCCATTTCAAAAAAACCGATAATTCCTATTCATACATCTTTCTTCATAGGCGACCACAGCGTATGTAATTTCAGTTTGTACATCTGACTGTCATTTTCCACTGTTGCTTTTATCTGCACAGAAATTTCTTTATTTTTCACAGATGTATGAAACCAGATAAGGAGAAAACGTAAATTGTGTTAATGATAGCAGACATGAGTATGGAGTGAATATCTTATTTGGAGGAAAAACAAATGGTACAATCAATCTTTGAGGAAATGGGCGGCAGATACGAACGGCAAGGCGAATACATTTTACCCTGCCTTACCATACCACCCGAAAAGGAACAGTCGATAGACTTATTCGGACGGCGGCACTTGGACTATCTGCGGGAGTACCGCAAAATTACATACACCAATCTTCTCACAAGCGGCAGGCTCAATGCTTACCTTGCCGACATTGACAGACAGGCACAGGAACACTTTGAACGGCTCATAGAGGGCATGAAGCAAGCACAGGGCATAACGGAATGCCTAAAGGAAGAAAACGCCTTAGAATGGACTGGAAGAACGAATAACATAAGGGCTTGTGCGAGGGAGATTGTGGAAAAGGAAATTATTTTTGCATAAACAGATGATTAGTGGCAGGGGGA
>NZ_WQQB01000002.1:0-1034 GCF_018785565.1 Blautia sp. MCC283
CCGTATCATGGATGCACAGCTCATAGAGAATCTGTGTTTTCCACTTTCCCTGAAGCATCAGAAGCAGCGGCGTGACCGGGCTGTTGCCCAGATCGGTGACGATTCCCTTCTTGACATCGCGCAGATATTCCTCATATGTCATGATATGATCCATCTTGATTCCTCCTGTTTATAGCCTTGGTCAGTAGTTTGATACTATGTACGAACTTTCTGCGTACTTGCTTTCGTTTTCGGATACCGTACAATATTTATACAATGAATCGTCAAGAGAGGAGGCAACAAAGTGACTTCTTTAACCATAGAACAAAAAAGAGTGGACATATACCCAAGCGCAAAGCCGGGCAGCCCAGTTATCTATCTCAACACCTTTTCCAATGCCGTTAACAGTGTGTATAAAAACCTGATGGCGCTCGGCTGCCCAGATTTCTGTCTGGTGGCGGTCAGTAAGCTGAAATGGGATCATGACATGACACCGTGGTATATGGGGCCGATCTCTAAACACGATACGCCCTGCACCGGGGGTGCGGATGATTACCTGAAACTGCTTCTGGATGAAATTATGCCGGAAGCGGAAGCGCTCCTTCCCGGTGCGCCCGCCTGGCGGGGCCTCGCCGGTTACTCGCTGGCCGGGCTGTTCGCCCTCTACGCTCTCTACCAAACGGATGTGTTTGCCCGCGCAGCGAGTATGTCAGGTTCCTTCTGGTTTGAGGGCATCATGGAATATGTGTGCTCCCATGAGATGAAGCGCAAACCTGACTGTCTGTATTTTTCTCTCGGAGACAAGGAGAGCTCCACCGATAATCCGATTTTGAACGTTGTGCAGCAGAATACGCAGGAGATAGAAACACTGTGCCACGGGAAAGGCATCGAAACCACCTTCGTACTGAACAGTGGCAGCCACTATCAGGCGTGCAACAAGCGCACAGCGGCTGGCATTCACTGGATATTAAATAGATAAACCGACAAGGAGATAAAACGATGGATACGATTTATTCGCTTTTTCAGAAAGTAGTTAAAGAACATGAAAATGCCCC